>JBKJRW010000158.1:0-11754 GCA_046593165.1 Gemmatimonadaceae bacterium | reverse complement strand
TGTAGCTTCCCGCGCATGAGATCGATCAAACGCTTTCAGTTGGTCGCGGTGTGGCTCGCGTTGGCATCTAGCGGGTGTGCCTCGCCAAATGGCCCTCCCGATACGATAAGGGTGCTCGTCTATAACATCCACGCGGGAAAAGACGCAAAAGGCGTCGACAACCTCGCGCGAGTCGCCGCGATCGTGAGGGATACGCGTGCCGATGTCGTGCTTCTACAGGAAGTTGACAAGGGCACCGAGCGCTCCGGAAAAGTGGACCAGATGGCAGAGCTGCGGCGCTTGACCGGCTACTTTGGCGCGTTCGGCAAGACGCTCGACTATCAGGGTGGTGATTACGGTATTGCCGTGCTCTCGCGGTGGCCGATTGCGGCGGACACCTTGATTCGCCTGCCCGTCGAACCGCCACAGCATCGATCGGGAGTGTCGTATGAGCCACGCGGTGCACTTGTCGTAAGGATCGATGCCCCGGGAAGGCCGTTGCGGGTGATTAATACGCACATCGATGCGTCGCGTGAAGACTTCTATCGGTTGCAGGAGGCGAAGTCGCTATTGTCGATATCGAGGGGGCTTCAGGATGGTACCGGCGATCGTGGAGGAGCAGAAACAGTGATTGGTGGCGACCTGAATTCGGAACCGGAGAGCGCGGTAATCGCGTTATTCGACCCTGCAGGATGGCGTGACAGCTTTCGTGAATGCGGCAAGGGCGACGGGCTTTCGTACCCTGCAAATGTACCGGTAAAAAGAATCGACTATTTGATGATCACAGGAGCCACGCGCTGTACGACTGCGTCGGCGCTGAACACCGAGGCGTCTGACCACCGGCCGGTTTTATTCGCGATCGTTCGCAGAAAGGCTGGGAGTTCCCGCTAGTTTTCATCGGCCAGTTGCGGCGCGCGGCGGCCAGGACCAACGAAAGTGGAGATCTGCATGGCATATGAAGGGCTCATGGTAAGCGTTTCAGGAGTTCGCGGGCGCGTGGGAGAGGCGCTCACTCCCGAGATCATGGCGAAATTTGCCGCCGGTTTCGGTGCGTGGGCCAGGCAGCGGGGCGGCGGCGAACGCGCAAGCATCGTGGTCGGCCGCGACAGCAGGGTTTCCGGGCCGATGTTCCAGCCTGCGGTCATGTCCGCGCTGCAGTCAGTCGGTTGCGATGTAATAGATGTCGGAATGGTGCCAACGCCGACGATTCAACTCGCGGTCGAGCACCATCACGCTGCGGGCGGCCTCGCGATTACCGCCAGCCACAACCCGATCGAGTGGAATGCGCTCAAGTTCATCGGCCCGTCGGGGGTTTTTCTGGATGGAGATGAAGCGGCAGCGATGCGGGCCGTCGTGGACGGTGACATCAAGCGGGCGCAATGGGACGAGCTTGGCACGATCGAAAGCGATGCAGCCGCTGTCACGCGTCACATCGATCAGGTGCTGGCACTGCCGTTCATTGACGTCGATGGCATCCGCCGGCGCGGATTTCACGTGGCGCTCGATTGCGTCCGCGGTGCGGGTGGAGCGTTCATGCCTGAATTCCTTCGCCGGCTCGGCTGCCGTATAAGTGCTATCAATCTCGAGACCGACGGCCGCTTTCCGCGTTCACCGGAGCCGATCGCGGAAAATCTTGGCGAACTCGAAGCCCTGGTTCAGAGCTCGGGCGCCCAGATCGGATTTGCGGTGGATCCCGATGTCGACCGTCTCGCGCTTGTCTCCGACGAAGGGAAAGCCATCGGAGAGGACTACACGCTGGCGCTCGCTGCGAAGGTCGTACTTCGCCACCGCGAAGGGCCCATCGTCACGAACCTCTCTACCAGCCAGATTATCGACGATATCGCGCGCGAGCAGAATCGGACGGTAATCCGTGCGCCGGTTGGAGAAGTGAACGTCGCTACCCGCATGCGCTCGGAAAACTCGCCGGTGGGCGGCGAAGGCAACGGCGGCGTCATACTGACGGAAATGCACCTGGGCCGCGATGCTCCGGTGGGTGCAGCGCTAATCCTTCAGCTTCTCATCGAGGAGGGCAAGCCGCTATCGGCTATCGTCGCGTCTTACCCACGGTATTTCATCGTGAAAGACAAGCTCGATCGCCCATCCGCGCCCCTCGACGCAGTCTACGCGTCGCTAGTGAAGGCTTTTCCCGACGCCGATGCCGACACACAGGATGGACTGCGTCTCACATGGCCGGATCGCTGGGTACACGTTCGTCCGTCCGGAACGGAGCCGATCGTCCGCGTAATCGCCGAAGCGTTGACCAAAGAGGAGGCCGAGGCGCTGATCGCGAAATGCCGGGTACCGCTGGACGCCCTCTGAGCGATCGCCGGCAAGCGTGGCGCGGCAAACGCTATCACGGTACCTGTCTTGCCACTTAGCTTTGCGTGATGGCGTGGCTTGAAAGCCCCTAACGAACAGAGCTCAATTCTATGTGCGGAATCGTCGGATACATTGGGGAACGAGGGGCAACTCCGCTCCTCCTGGCTGGACTCAAGAGGCTCGAGTACCGCGGCTACGACTCGGCCGGTGTGGCCGTGCTCAATGGGAGCGGCGTCGAGATTAGGAAAGCCGCAGGAAAAATCTCCCGCCTGGAGGCCGCACTTGTAGCGGCACCGGTTCACGGAAACCTCGGCATCGCGCACACCCGGTGGGCCACGCACGGACCGCCGACTGAGTGCAACGCGCACCCACACATAGACTGCAAGGGCCACATCGCCGTGGTTCACAACGGCATCATCGAGAACTCCACCGCCCTCAAAGCCCACCTGATCGAGCGAGGCCACAAGTTCATATCCGATACCGATACTGAAGTCATCGCGCATCTCATCGAAGAAGCATTTGACGGGAATCTCGAGGATGCGGTGATCGAAGCACTCTGGCAGGTCGAAGGTACGTACGGCATCGCGGTTGTTTCGAGCTTGGACAAGGACAAGATTGTGGCCGCACGCAAGGGAAGTCCGCTCCTCATCGGGCTGGGCGACGGGGAGTTTTATGTCGCCAGCGATGCGTCCGCAATTCTCGCCGAGACTCGCGAAGTCGTTTACCTCGACGACGGCGATCTCGCGGTGCTTACGCGCGAGGGATACCGCGTGATCGACCTCCGCGCCAAGGAGATCGACCGAAAGGTCCACAAGATCGATTGGGACCTGCACCAGATAGAACGCGGCGGATTCGATCACTTCATGCTCAAGGAAATTTTCGAGCAGCCTGAGACGATCGAGAACTGCATGCGCGGCCGCCTCCTCGATGAGGAAGGAACGTCCAAGCTTGGCGGTCTCAACATGACCGACGAGGAGCTGCTTCGCTTCGACAACATCGTCATCACCGCCTGCGGCACCAGCTGGCACTCGGCTTTGATCGGCGAGCACATGATGGAAGAGCTGACCCGGATACCTGTCGAGGTCGAGTACGCTTCGGAGTTCCGGTACCGAAATCCTATCGTCAACGACCGCACACTCTGTATCGTCATTTCGCAGTCGGGCGAGACGGCCGACACGCTTGCCGCGATGCGCGAGGCGAAGAACCGGGGGGCGCGAACCTATGGAGTCGTGAACGTCGTCGGGTCGACCATCGCCCGCGAGTCGAACGGCGGCATCTATGTGCATGCTGGTCCGGAAATAGGAGTCGCATCGACAAAAGCGTTCACCAGCCAGGTCGTGGCGCTGGCTCTCCTTACTCTCAAGATCGGCCGCCTGAAGGATGTCTCGGTGGTTCGCGGCAAGGAGATAATCGAGGCGCTGCGTGCGCTGCCGGAACAGGCAAAGCAGATACTCGACCGCGCGCCGGAAATCGAAGCCGTCGCCGAAGAGTTCAAGCGCGCGCAGAATTTTCTCTACCTGGGACGAGGCTACAACTTCCCGACCGCGCTCGAAGGTGCGTTGAAGCTCAAGGAGATCAGCTACATCCACGCGGAAGGGTATCCGGCGGCTGAAATGAAGCACGGCCCGATTGCCCTGATCGACGAAATGATGCCGGTGGTATTCATCGCACCTCACGATGCTGTGTTCGACAAGGTCGTATCGAACGTGCAGGAAGTAAAAGCCAGAAAAGGCCGCGTGATCGCGATTACCAGCCGCGACGAGCCATCGCTTGCAGGAAAGGTCGATTATGAGTTCCGGATTCCGGAAACGATTGACATGCTCACTCCAGTCCTCTCCTGTATTCCGCTCCAATTGCTCGCCTACTACATCGCTGTGAAGCGCGGGTCGAACGTGGATCAGCCGCGCAACCTCGCGAAGTCGGTCACGGTCGAGTAGCCGCTGCGAGTTCTACTTCAACGTGTCTCGCGCGCCGAGGTGCGGGTTGCGGGGCGGCTGACGGGAACCATCGGGCGTGGGTTTCTGCTGCTTGTCGGCATGACTCACACCGACACATCCGAGCAGACGGAATGGATGGCGGAGAAGGTCGCCGGGCTTCGGCTGTTTCCCGACGGTGAAGACAAGATGAATCTTGCCCTCCCGGATGTTGGGGGAGAGATCCTTGTCGTGTCGCAGTTCACGCTCTACGGAAATGCCGAGAAGGGAAGGAGGCCGAGCTTCATCGACGCAGCTAAGCCCGAGGTTGCGATCCCGCTTTACGAAGGCTTCATCGAATCTCTTCGCGCAAAGGGACTGAAGGTCGCGACCGGAGAATTCGGGGCGATGATGGATGTCGAACTCGTCAACGATGGCCCGGTGACTTTGTTGATCGAGCGATGACCGGTAGTGTCGTCACCGACCACCGGGTAATTCTGGCGTCTTCGTCACCGCGCCGACGCCAGCTCCTCGACCTGATCGGCATCAGGCACGAGGTACTTCCGGCGGATCTCGACGAAACGTACCTGCCCGGAGAGATTCCCGACGCTCACGCTGAACGGCTCGCGAGGGCGAAGGCGGAGGCAGTTGCATCGGCGCATCCCGACGGGCTGGTGATCGGCGCCGATACCATAGTCGTAGTCGACGGCATCGTGCTCGGGAAGCCGCGCGACACGGAGGATGCCGTTCGCATGCTCGGAATGCTGAGCGACCGATCGCACACGGTGATGACCGCAGTGGCAGTCACCTGCGCCGGGCGCACCGTGTCGTGCGTCGAGCAGGTTGGGGTGACGTTCATGCCGCTCGGTGATGAGGACATTCGGCGGTACGTCGCGACCAACGAGCCGATGGACAAGGCGGGGGCATACGGAATCCAGGGATACGGCGCGACCATCGTGCGTCGAATTGACGGAGACTACTTCGCCGTGATGGGGCTTTCCCTTGTGCGTCTGGTCGCCCTCATGCAAAAGGTCGGCGTCATTTACGACTTCCCGCGATAACTGGACGACCAAAGCGCGATCTTCGCGGCGACATCGGCGACGCTGATGCGCGGCATGCGGTCGTTCCGGGTCTCCATCGTCACTGGGCCAGCCTCACCGTCATCGTGGTACGCATCAACAATGAGGTCCTGAAAGCGACGCCACGGCCCGGTGCGACGCGGATCTGTGTAGCCCATCAACGAAATCACCGGTCGATTCAGCGCGACTGCGACGTGCAGCGGCCCTGTATCGGGCGCGAGCACAAGCTCCGACGCATCGAGAATTGACACGAGTTTTCTGAGACCGCTGCCGAGTGCCGAATGTGGCTTGGCGTTACTAAGGGCAATGATCTCCGCCGCTGCCAGCCGCTCCCGTTCGGAATCGCCGCCGACAAGCACCGGCTGCAATCCATACTGCCCGGCGAGAATGTCCGAGACCCTGGCCCATCGGGCGGGAAGCCAGTCCTTCGCCGGTTTGCTTGTCGCCACAACGATCGACGCGATGGGACGGTCGAATCGCGCAACGAACTCGCGCTGCCAGTCTCGCTCGTGCGCCCACGGGCCCAGGTCCCATTCCACCGGTTCCGGGTCGATGCCCAACTCGCGCAAAAACTCGAAGTATTGATCCTGTACATGCTGCACCGGGTGCGCGGGAATCCGCTCTGTTGTAAAGAGCCAGTTGGCGTCACGGGCGCGCGCACGGTCGAATCCAAGTCGCCTCGAGGCTCCCGAGAAAGCCGTGATTACCCCGGCCTTGAAGTACACCTGAAGGTTGATCAACAGGTCGAACTCTCGAGCGCGCAGCTCCGTGATTGCATTGCGGAACGCAGCGAGCCCTCTGGATCTGTCGAAAATGATGATCTCGTCTACGGCGGGGTGACCACGAACGAGGCTTGCCGGGCCGGGCTGAAGTACCCAGGTGATATGGGATCGCGGATCGCGCCGCTTGATTGCCTTGATCACCGGGAGCACGTGCACTGCATCGCCGACGGCGCTCATCATGACGATACAGATTTTATCCATGGGGCGATTTGTCATTGGCGCGGCATTTGAGATGTGGCGCGGATGAGATCGATCTCTTCCTCGGACACATCGAGTTCCTTCCGATCACGGAGCTTGCGCAACGAGCGTGCAAGTCGCGTGATGTTGGCGCTCCAGACCAGCGGGTCGTCCGGCGTATGAAATCGAATTCTGTCCACGTCGAGCATGTGGCCCTTCGCCCCGGCCGATGCATCCCATGTGATCAGTATGTTGCGGGCGTTTAGATCGGGATGGTGCGCGCCCGCACGTGCCATCGACGCGAGGAGCTTCCCCGCGGCGCGAAGGCACGACTCCCTGTCTTCCCCGGCCGTCATTTCCCGAAGCACTACGGCGAGATTGTGACTCTCCTTGATCTCGCGTGTCGCAACGTCACTGCGGCGGAGCAGTGGGCCCGCCCGGTAGCTGACCACGGCGATGACTTCGGGCGTGGGAACGCCGGTGAGTCGGAGCCTCAGCGAATTGACAAGCTCGCGCAGCCCTCTCGTTGGCGGCAGAAAGAGATCCGACCCTGTCCGTCCAAGGACACCTCCACGCATGGCGTGTCTTATCACCACCGGGCCGCATGCTTCGCCAAGCGTTATGGCGTACGCGGGAGCACGCCCCACAAAACGTCGCGCATCGGGTTGGCGGGCTGCGTACTCGTACAGGGTTTCCAACGATAGGATGGCTTCGACGGCCTCGTGGCATCCATCGATCGCGAGGCCACGCGCACCGTTCACATCCAACCGGGCGTAGCCGGGCATCGGCGCTTTCACCGCCATCAGGTTGCTGCCCGCGCCTGTCCAATTGCCGTGAGAACCGCTCGTGCCTTGCTCTCGGTCTCTTCCCATTCGGTTTCTCCAACTGAATCGGCGACGATGCCGGCTCCTGCCTGAACCGAGGCGATACCGTCCGCAATGACACAGGTGCGAATGGTGATGGCCAGGTCCATCCGCTTTCCTCCGCCGGCGATATATCCGATCGCTCCAGCGTATGCGCCGCGTGAGACCGGCTCCAACTCGTCGATGATTTCCATGGCGCGAATTTTCGGCGCGCCGGTCATCGTGCCAGCGGGAAAGGTGGCGCGAAAGACATCCATGGCCGACCTGTCGCCGGCGAGTTCGCCCTCGACCTGACTCACGATGTGGAGGACATGGGAATACTTCTCGATCTGCATCAACTCCGTAACCTCGACAGTTCCATATCGGGCGACCCTTCCAACGTCGTTGCGTCCGAGATCGACAAGCATGATGTGTTCGGCTCTTTCTTTCTGGTCGGCGAGCAGTTCGCGCGAGAGTTCGGCATCGCGCTCAGGCGTAGCACCGCGTGGGCGAGTGCCCGCAATCGGCCTCACTGTTACGTGTCCGCCGGACAAGCGAACCAGCAGTTCCGGTGAGCTTCCGACAATATCGACACCGTCGAGCGTTAGATGATACATGTACGGCGATGGATTGAGCGCGCGAAGGGCGCGGTATAGCGCCGCTGGGTCGAAGTCGGCATCGAGCTCGATACGCCGGGACAGGAGTGCCTGAAAGCAGTCGCCGGCACGGATGTGCTCCTTGATGCGATCCACTCCCGCGATGAATTCGCCCCGCTCAATGCTCGATCTCCCGGCGGCGGGCGCGGCGTCGGCATTCAGCGTTATCGGGGTCAGCGTCGCGGCAGAACTCAGCCGCTCCTCGATGGATCGGATCTCCGAAAGGGCATCGTCGTACAGCCGCTTCAGTTCCTCATCGCTGAAATTGTCAGGCACAACTACACCAACTACAATCCGCGCCCGCGATCTGAGATTGTCGATGATCACCATCGAGCGCGTAAAGATGAACAGTGCATCAGGCAAGCCCGTCTGACCTGTTCGCAGTCCCGCAGTTACCCCTCTATCTGTCCCCGTAGTTGTGGTTCCATCCGTGTCATCCGTGAAATCCGTGTAAAAAGTCGTTGCTGTTTCCATGATGTTGCCCGACCGCGGCGGCCCGTTCGGAAGCTTCTCGATGAGCCGGACGACGTCATAGCCGAAAAATCCAACTGCCCCGGTCCAGAACTCGCCCAGTTCGGGAGCCTCGACCGGCTTCGCAGCCGAGATGAGCGAGTCGAGGTCCGCCAGCGGATCCGCCAGCGATCGCGAAGAATGCCAGCCGCGCTCCGCATCCCAGTCCTCCACGATCCGGCCCCGAAGCCTCCATGCCGACCTCGGCTCGGTGCCTAGAAAGGTGTAACGCGACCAGGTCTCTCCGCCGGCTGGTGCGGATTCAAGCAGAAAACCGAATGGGCCACGGCGAACCTTATGGTAGGCCGATACTGGAGTGTCCGCGTCGAGCACGATTTCGCGGGCAACCGGCACGACGCGTGCGCTATCGTCGCCGCCGCCTGTGGGCAGTCGCGCCATCGCCTTGAATCGCTCGAACGATTCGTCGCTCACGCGCGGAACTCCGGCGCTCGCGGACAGGTATTGAATTGCTCCGGCTCATCCCTCACGTAACTTTCCCTGATGATGCGACGGTCAATCGCGGTTCTGTTTGCCGCCTGCGGATTTCTTGCTGTAGCTTCAAATCTGCGCCCTCTCGGGGCACAGGAGTGGAACGACCCGCGCACGCGCGCGCTGGTCGAGCAGGCTACCGAGCGCAGGGCGCGGCAGATCGCCGACACTGCGCTCGCAAGCTATAAAGCGGCCGCCCATGGCTATCTGACATTCCTTGCACAGGTCGGGGAAGGATTCACCGAACCGCCAAAGATCGTCAAAGCCGACGAGTTGGCGCTAGAAGTGTATTGGCACGCGCCGAACCTCAGCAAGCAGCTCATCGCAGGCCGCCGCGATACACTGCTCCTGCCAACCGACATCAATTACCACCGCGACCACCTGGGAATCGTCCAGAATAATTTTCCGAACATCATAAGGCTCGGCGACGGCGACGAGGTGCGCGACGTTCCTCACCCCCTTTCCACCGACGGGCTGACCCAGTACGACTACGCAATTCGCGATTCGCTCAAGATCCGACTCGGCCCTCGCACCCTTGACGTTTACGAGGTCCGCGTGCGCCCGAAGAACGAGCACCAGCCCCGCGCGGTCGGGGCTGTCTATATCGACAGAGAAAGCGGGGAAGTCGTTCGGATGGCCTTCAGCTTCACCCGGTCCGCGCTCAAGGACAAAGAACTCGAAGACGTGAGCGTCGTTCTCGAGAACGGCCTCATTGAGGGTCGCTTCTGGCTTCCGCGACGCCAGGAAATCGAAATCCGTCGCACCGGAACGTGGCTCGATTACCCGGCCCGCGGCATCATTCGCGGCCGGTGGGAGATCTGTTGCTACGAAGTGAACAAGCCGCTGCCCGCGGGAATTTTCGAGGGACCCGAAATCGCCCTCGCCCCCCGTGGAACACCAATGCCGGTGCCGTTTACCGGCCAGGTGCTGGATTCGCTCCCGCCCGACGTCCGCGCGGTTACCGACGCCGACGTTGCGAAAGTTCAGGACGAAGCAAGAGCCCTCGTGCGCGGACAAGCCCTGGCGCGCTCCAGGAGCACCTCGCTTTCGGGACGAAGCGTCTCCGATTTTATTCGCGTCAACCGGGTCGAAGGCCTCGCGCTCGGTGGCGGCATCACGCGCCGGCTCGGCGAAGGTTTCGCGTTGATTGTTCGCGGACGCTACGGGTTCTCCGACGAAGAAGGGAAAGTCAGGGGAGAACTGTCGTACCGCCGGGCGAGCGGTGCCGGAATCTCTCTCGCGGCATTCCGCGATACGCGCGACATGGGCGATGTGATGGAGCGTTCACTGGCCGTGAATAGCATCGCGGCTCAGGAATTCGGGAGCGATTACACGGACCCGTTTGGAGTTCGAGGTGCCTCGGCGACCTTGCGTTTTCCACTCTCCGCCGGAGTCACCAGTTCGATAGCGGCCGCGTGGGAGCGTCACCGGGGTCTCGAGCGCCACGCAACGCCGGCGACCGGAAAATATGAAGCCGCACCGCCCGCGTCCCGAATTGTCGAGCGCCGGTTGACGGCCGAGATCGATCGACCCACCCGGATCGGGCTTTTTGGCTTCGAGACGCGGTTCCATGCGGCCGGAAGTCTCACTCGATATCGCAATGCAGGGAGGGAGGGCGCGGCGAGAACATTCACCCGGTTCGACGCGAGCGGAAACTTCGAAAAGCCAATGGGCAGGCAGCGACTCGTATTTCGGTCGTCGGCAGCGATCGTGCCGGGCATCGATTCTCTCCCGGCGCAGCACTTCGTGTATTTAGGGGGACCAGTTACAGGGCCCGGCTATGACTATCACCAATTCGCGTCAGATGCGGGCGGTAGTCACCATCTGGAGTTGCAAACCCCGGCGCCGTTTTTTTCAGTGCCGCTCGGCAGATACGGACGAACGCCGGCATCCGTGACACTCGCGCCATTCGTGAACCTGATATGGATCAACAGACGCGATATTCCGCGCGGCCCAGCAATGCCCGAGGGCCGCAGGCGCGCTGGTGGCGTGGATTGGCACCCCTCCGTAGGCCTCGGCGTGCTTTCCGTTTTCGATCTGGTACGCGTTGACCTGGCTCGTGGGCTCAACGACGGGCGGTGGACTTTTTCAGCCGATGTATCGCGGGATTTCTGGAGAATACTGTAGTGCTGCGCGCGGTATCCCAGGCCGGGCATGATGACGCGCGCGTCCACCCGGTTACTTTGCTAACGTGAACATTCTCCTCGTCCAGGTGCGCGGGTCTCGGTTCGGAATTCCCGTTGACAATGTCATCGAATTGATCCGCGCGGTGGCAGTCAGCCCGCTGCCCGGGGCTCCACCTGTTGTGTCCGGTGTCATCAACGTGCGGGGATCACTGACTCCCGTCATCGACCCGGCGGTTCGTTTCGGCCACCCGGAAATTCCGATCAAGCCGACAGACAATTTCGTTCTTGTTGCGCTGCCTTCCCGCACGGTCGCGCTACGCGTGGACAGCGCGGACGACCTGACGACGATCGACGATGCCGGCATATCCGATGCACAGTCCTTGTCGGCATCAGCGCGACATCTGGCTGGAGTCGCGACCATGCCCGACGGACTCGTCGTGATATACGATCCGGCGACGTTCCTCGCCGAAGCCGAGGACGCCGCCCTGTCTGAGGCGCTCGACTCAGCCTCGAGGTGAATGGGCCGGTGATGCCTGCTCCCCGCAAGCATTCCGGCTGGTCACGCGGCGAGTTCGCGCGCATCGCGCGCGATGTAGAACAGCTTACAGGAATTGTTTTTCCTGCGAACCGCATTCCGTCGGCGGAGTCGGGAATGGTGCGGGCGATGTCGAAGCTTCGCATCGCAGACCCGGTGAGCCTCGAGCTCGCTGTAGCGCGGCCGGGACCTGCCCGCGATGCGCTCATGGCAGAGTTGACAATCGGTGAGTCGTATTTCTTCAGGGAGCCGGCCCAACTGCGCTTCCTTGCCGATGAGTTGCTTCCCGAATGGAATGAGGCGTGGCCTTCCGGCAAGGGAGTTCGAATCTGGAGCGCCGGTTGCGC
>JBKJRW010000102.1:0-14775 GCA_046593165.1 Gemmatimonadaceae bacterium | reverse complement strand
GTTCCGATGCGAGTCGCACATTCTGGCCGTTGCGTCCGATCGCAAGCGATAGCTGATCTTCGTCCACAACTGCCTGGATCGTCTTTGTCGCAGCATCACTGAACACGCGCGCGACACGGGCAGGAGCGAGCGCGAGCTTGGCGAAACGCTCTGGATCGGCCGACCATGGAACGATGTCGATTCTCTCTCCGCCAAGCTCATTCACGACGGCCTGCACACGCGACCCCTTGAGGCCAACGCATGCGCCTACCGGATCAACCGAGTCGTCGCGAGAGAACACCGCAATCTTCGTTCGATTGCCGACTTCGCGTGCGGCGGCGCGGATCTCGACGATTCCCTGCTGGATCTCGGGAACCTCGAGCTTGAAAAGCGCTTTCACGAACATCGGGTCGCCGCGGCTAAGCATGAGGCGCGGCCCCTTGGGAGTTTCCTCGACGCGCTTGAGTACGGCGCGCAGAGGATCGCCCTGATGAAAATGCTCGCGATGGTTCTGCTCGCGATACGGAATGACGGCCTCGGCTTCGCGGAACTTGTTGAGCATGATGACGAGCTTGCCGCGCTCAATCTGCTGCACCTCCCCTGAAAGGAGGTCCCCGACGCGGCTGGTGAATTCGTCGCGAATCTTCGTGCGCTCGCCTTCCCGCACGCGCTGGATGATGCGTTGCTTGGCGGCGAGGACGGCCATGCGGCCGAACTCGGAGAAATCGACCGGGTTCTCAAGAACGTCTCCCACCTGAAAATCGGGATCCTCGAAGCGCGCTTCCTCGAGCGATACTTCGCGGGCAGCGTCGGTGACCTCGGCGACGACAGTGCGAAGGCGCACGATGCGGATCGTGCCCTTGTCCTCATCGATATCCACTTCAGCCTGTACAGTCGGCCCGTGCTTCTTCGCCAGGGCTGCCGTAATACCGTCGAACAACAGACCGTGCAGCTCCGTTCGGTCGAGCTGTTTGGTATTCGTCAGCTCTTTGATCGCAGTCAGGATTTCAAGTGAACTGGCCATCCCCGCTCCTTACCTTTTCCAGTTGAATGCGAGCCGCGCCTTGCTGACCGCGGCAAGCGGAACACGATGGGTGGTACCCAACGTGTCATCGACGACAACAATTTCGGAGCCGGGTTCACCTTCGACCCCGGCTATGCGAACCTCTTTCGTACCCAGCGCGGCATCGCCACCGCCAACCGAGCCAGCCGTGACGACCGCATCGCGGCCCACGAACCTTTTCCAGTCGGCGGCGTTGCGCAGGGGTCTCTCGACACCCGGAGAAGAAACTTCGAGGACGTACCGCTCCCCGAGGTTGCTACCCTCTTCAAGTTTTGCCTCGATCGCACGTGATGCCCGCGCGCAATCGTCCACTGTGATCTTTTCGCCGTCCGCACGCTCGATTCTGACATCGAGCAGCGGCCGGTTTTTCGTGCCCGCTGTCCGGAGCTCAAAAAGTTCCAGTCCAAGGGCCATAAGTTCTTTCGTTACAATAGTTTGTAGCGCTACGCTCATGTTCTTTCGAGCTGTATTCACGAAACAAAAAAATGTGGGGGGCATCCCCACATTTTCGTCCGCGGCGATCGTCGCGCGACTTCAATGAATCTAGACTTCGCTACCTATAGAGTCAAGCCGAGCGCACACTCACGTCTGGCACACTCACGCGGCAGGTCTTCTTGCCTGCGCTAAGAGAAAAGGCAAAAACTATCAGGGAGGATTGGGAGCGAGGTCGAGTTGGGGAGACATTCTTTCGATGGCGCCGGCCTATCAAACCTTTCTTTGTTTGAAAGCGTGACAGGGGGGTTCGGCGTTGTCCGGGACGTCTCACTGACTCCCCCTGCTCCCGCCCTTCTCCCTGATTGCCGTTGCAGGCCCCTCGTCAGCGTTGCAGGCACCGTCAGCGTTGCAGGCCCCGTCAGGCCCTAAAGAATGCCCGCTACAATCACGCCAAGTTGCCGGCCAGTGTCGCCCTCGCGGTGAGAGAAAAACCTGGCGTTATCACACCTGGTGCAGGAAGCGCTGGCGCTGATGTCATTCACCCCGAGTTCGCGCGCATGCTCGGCGATCAGTGAGCGGATGTCCACATTGCCGGGGCGATTTGCTGGCTGGCCGGTAAGCTCGGCCCTCACCTCCGCACTCACCTCGTAGCACCGTCCGCAGATCGCCGGACCCATGTGGATTCTGAGCTCGTCCGGCGGCAAGCTCAGGCGTGCGAAGGCGTTGATGCCTGCGTCGATGATGCGCGCAACTGTGCCCCGCCATCCAGAGTGAAGGATGCCGACTATTCCGCTTGGGTGCGCTAGAAATATCGGGACGCAGTCGGCGACCGATACCGTGAGTGCGATTCCCCGCTCCGCAGCGAGGTGACCGTCGGCCTCCCCAGTCCGGAGCAGCCCTTCCCATCCCCCTCGATGAGTAAGAACCGTAGACCCGTGCACCTGCCTGCCGATGACCGTGCGGCGCGTCTTGTCGGACAGGTCGTCCTGAAGCCTTGTCCACCGCGACATCACCTCGCCGGTCGGCTCTGGACCGCCGAGGCTGAATGTGCCGGCATCGCGCGCCGTCGTGAACGCACGAATGCCGAAGCCGGCAAATTCCTCTACTTCTTCTCTCGGAATCGTGCCAGGGGGCCCGCTCACTTACGCCGGTCTGCCACTCTCTCGACTGATGCGCCGAGCAGCCGCAGCCGGGTGTCGATGCGCTCATAACCGCGCTCGATCTGGCCGACATTGTTGATCACGCTGCGACCCTCGGCACACAGGGCTGCAATCAGGAGCGCCATTCCCGCCCGAATGTCGGGCGAGTCGAGCGTCGCGCCGCGGAGCCGCGACGGGCCCGACACGAGCGCGCGGTGAGGATCGCAGAGCACAATTTTCGCGCCCATTGCAATGAGCTTGTCGACGAAGAAGAGTCTCGACTCGAACATCTTCTCGTGCATCATGATCAGCCCTTCGCACTGAGTCGCGGTAACGATGGCGATCGACATGGTATCGGCAGGGAACGCCGGCCACGGCTGGTCTTCCAGCTTGGGAACATGGTCGCCCATGTCCGCCTGAATCTTCAGGGTCTGCTTTGCCGGAACGATGAGGTCATCCCCATCGACCTCGCACACGATCCCCAGCCGCTCGAATCCCATTCGCGTTGAACGGAGATGCTCGATACCGGCTTGCTCAATTCGAAGTTCCGAGTGCGTGACGGCGGCCAGCCCGATGAACGAGCCAACCTCGATGTGGTCGGGACCGATTGTATGCGTGACTTCGTTTCGGCCAAGCGTGCGGCCGCCCTCAATGGTGATGCAGTTGGTGCCAATGCCGTCGATCTGCGCGCCGAGAGCGATGAGGAAATGAGCGAGGTCCTGCACATGTGGTTCGCTCGCTGCGTTCCGGAGAATAGTCTTTCCAGAAGCCGAGCAGGCGGCGACCAGGGCGTTCTCGGTCGCGGTTACGCTGGGCTCGTCGAGAAACACGTCGGCGCCGCGGAATCCCTTGACGGAGAGCCTGAGCAAGCCGCCTTCGAGCGAGACCTTCGCACCAAGCTGCTCGAGCGCGAGAAAGTGCGTGTCGAGCCGTCGGCGGCCGATGACGTCACCGCCCGGCGGCGGCAGAATAATCTCGCCGCACCGTGCAAGGAGGGGTGCCGCGAGCAGAATCGACGCGCGGATCTTGGAGCACAGTTCCGCATCGAGATCACGAGCCGTGAGATCGCGTGCTTCGATCAGCAGCGAGTTGTCGCCCGTCCATTCGACCTTCGCGCCAACGGAGCGGATCAGTTCCATCAGCGTCTCGATATCGCGGATGTGAGGAACGTTCTCCAGCCGGACCGGGTTCTGGGAGATGAGCGCCGCGGCAACTATCGGCAGCGCGGCGTTCTTGTTCCCCGAGGGGCGGATAGTGCCGTGAAGGCTGCGTCCCCCTTCGACGACGTATTGGACAGCGGGCATTTCTCTCATCGATTCGGGGAAGCTCATAGGGACTTGCAGCCGCACGGCAGAAAGCCGGACATCAACGCGGTTGCGCTAATATATTGCGAGTAGCACTCTTTGTACCGTTTCGCAAACCTACATCGGGGACTGGCCCTACCCTTGCACACAACGCGCGCATGACGGCATGGCTGACGACCGGGGCGGATTGGCTGCTGCAGGCTGTGGCCACCCTACCCGACACAATCATCACGAGGCAGGTCGAGGCGGAAGTAAGCACGTTCGACAAGATCACCACATACGCGAGCGGCCTGGCGTCGATCGCGTTGCTGGTGCTGGCGATTGCGCTCGTTCCCGCAGCGTGGAATTTCAGGAAGAGCTACGCGAAAATCAGCGACATGCTCGACCGGATCTACGGTGACATCAATCCGATCATGCGTCACGCGCACACAATCGCTGACAACGCGGATTACATCACGACCTCGTTGCGGGTAGATCTTCAGCAGGTGAGTCAGACCGTTGCGATGGCCAATCAGAAAGTCGTCGAGGCGGTTGCAGTTGCCGAAGAGCGGATCAAGGATCTGAATGCGCTCCTCGCCGTCGTGCAGGAAGAAGCTGAAGGGGCGTTCATCTCGACCGCGTCTACTCTGCGTGGCGTACGCACCGGAATTCATGAAGCATTCGAAAAGGAGGAGGAACTCGATGGCAGATACATTGAAGGAGACGCCGAATGGGACACGCCGCGCCCGCGCGTCCGTCCGCGAGACGAACCCGGACGGAGAGCGTGACCAGCAGTTCGACCTGCTGACGGCTGCGCTTCTTGGCGCTGCGGTCGGGGCCGTCATCACGCTGATTTTCCGTACCGGCCCGAGTGGCCGACGGCCGATCGGGCCGATGCTGGCAGCATCGGGTAAGGGTGCAAAGTGGGCCGCTCTCGCGGGCCTCGAGGGTGCGCGCTGGGCGGGCGACCGCGCGGCACCTGGTGCGCGTTGGGCCGCCGAGCGCGGGCGTGACGGCGCGCGGATGGCCGCGGAGGGTTCGGCTCGCGGCTATCGCGCCGCTCGCGACCGCGGGGAGGAGCTGATCGAATCGATCCCGGTGGACGACATCGCGGAAGGCGTGCGCGAATATGTAGATGGAGCTCGCGAGGCCATCAACGACGTGGTTCGTGCCGAGATGAATGATCTCCGCAAAGCGGTCCGGCGGCAGCGGAAGCGGATAGGTATCTAGCTTGGCCTCATGGCTGTCGGCCAGACAGCCCATGGCGTTAATGCTGTGCGTGGCGAGCCTCGCGATAATCGTGATCGCCGCCACGCCGGCAACTGCGTACGCGTGGACGCCGGGAACACACATCTTTCTTGGTGAGGCGGTCATTCGATCGCTGTCGCTTCTTCCCGGCGGCATCGCCCAAATCATTGCGGCGTTTCCCTATGACTTCCTCTACGGAAGCATCGCCGCTGACACGAGCATCGCCAAAAAATACGCCGCCGCCGGCCGCCATTCCCATTCGTGGCATGTGGGACTCGAGATTTATGAGGAAGCGGCGTCGGAGTCGATGCGGGCGTTCGGACTGGGTTATCTCGCGCATCTCGCTGCCGACACGGTGGCCCACAACTACTTCGTTCCTCATCAACTCGCGATCACGTCGACCACCGCCGCGCTTGGCCACAGCTACTGGGAAAGCAGAATAGACACGCATGTTGGCGAGCGTTTCAGCCGGCGCGCGCGTGAAATCATCCTGCTCGACCACTCGGCTTCGGATGGTCACCTCGACCGCATTCTGAGCCCAACTATCTTCAGCACCCCGACGAACCGGCGAATCTTCCGCGGGATGGTTTACGTGACCGACACGGAGTCGTGGCAGAGGATTTTTCAGATGGTGTCGGAGAAGAGTCGCTGGGACCTCGCCCACCGCGACGTCGGGGCGTACATGACCCGATCGTACGATTATATCGTCGATCTGTTCAACCGGTTCGACGCGGCCGAGCCGTTCTCGCTCGACCCGGCGGGACTACACGCATTGCGCGAAGCGAAGCGAGTGCGGCGAGCAGCGTTGCGCGTCGGCGACGACTCGATCGTCGCCGACAAAGCGCGGGCAAGTTTCGGGATGCCGGAATCGCCGCTGACCTATTCGGCGAAGCTCGGCGAGCCGGTTTATCCCGCTCCAGCCCGCGACATCAACAACTGATTCACACGCTTCGGGTCGGCTTTTCCCGCCGACTTCTTCATCACGAATCCAACCAGCACTCCCTGAAGCTTGCGCTCGCCCGCCATATAGCGAGCCGCTTCATCGGGATGCTCAGCCACCACCTCGTCGATCCACGCTGAGATGGCACCTTCGTCTCCGACCTGAAGCAGTGATGAGTCGTGGGCAACCTGTGCGGCCGGCTTGCCTGTCTCCACCATGATCGTGAATATCTGCCTGGCTGCCGCGCGGCTTACGAGACCGTCTGCGACGAGCTTGATGAGCTGCCCAAGATCGGCGGGCCTTACGCGAAGAGAATCGACCGGAACTCCGGATGAGTTGAGTTCTGCCTGAACCTCGCCCATGATCCAGTTAGCGGCTGCTTTGGCGTCGGCGCACCAACGAGCAGTGCTCTCGAAGTAGTCGGCCAGCGCAGGGTCAGTGGTGAGCTGCTCGATTTCCTCCGCGGTCAGCTTGTATTCTGGAATCATGCGCTTTTTTCGATCAGCCGGCAGCTCGGGAATCGACGCCTTGATCTCCGCCATCCATTTCGGGTCGAGCACCAGTGGGCCGAGATCGGGCTCTGGAAAGTACCGGTAGTCGTGACTGCCTTCCTTGGTGCGGGACACCCTCGCTTCTCCCTTCACCGAATCCCAGAGAAGTGTCTCCTGCGACACCTTCTCCCCACGATCGAGGAGCGCGCACTGGCGCGCAAACTCGAACTCAAGTGCGCGCTCTACGCCGGAGAACGAGTTCATGTTTTTTACCTCGGTCTTCGTACCCAGCTCCTTCTGGCCAACAGGACGCGCGCTGACGTTGGCGTCAACGCGCAGGCTGCCCTCCTCCATGCTCACATCGCTGACTCGCAGGTAAAGCAGCACCTGTCGCAGAGTACGAAGGTAGGCGCCCGCGTCCTTCGCCGAACGCATGTCGGGCTCGCTCACAATCTCGATGAGCGGCACGCCTGCGCGATTGAGGTCGATCGCGGTCGCGCCTGGATACCGGTCGTGGAGCGACTTGCCCGCATCCTCTTCCATATGCACGCGCGTGATCCCGATCGATTTCCCGCCATCGGCATCGATGCTCAGCTGACCACCGGTAGCGAGTGGTTGATCGAACTGTGAGATCTGGTAGCCCTTCGGAAGATCGGGGTAGAAGTAGTTCTTGCGCGCGAATATCGATACAGGATGCACCGTGCAGCCAAGTGCGAGTGCTGCCCGCGTTGCGAACTCGACCGCCTTTTCGTTGAGTGCGGGAAGCGCCCCCGGAAGCGCAAGACAGATTGGGCAGGTATTCGAGTTTGGCGCGGCACCGAAGTCGGTAGAGCAACCGCAGAAAGCCTTGCTCCGGGTCTTGAGTTGCACGTGCACCTCGAGCCCGACCACCATTTCATAATTGCCGGCGGTCATTGATGCGCCTCCTGCCCCAGCGCCGCCTCGAGGGCGTATGCGACGCGGAACATCATTGCCTCGTCGAAGTGCCTTGCGATCAATTGGCCACCGACTGGAAGGCCACCGACGCGGCCAATCGGAAGCGACATCGCGGGCACGCCGGCGAGATTGGCCGTCACCGTGAAGATGTCGCTCAGGTACATCTCGTACGGATCGGTGACCGCGCCAATGGGGAACGCGGTGGTGGGGGTGGTTGGCGTGAACAGCGCGTCAATCTGCTGGCCGAACACCACCTGGAAATCACGGGTGATGAGTGAGCGAACTGCCTGAGCCTTGCGGTAGTATGCGTCGTAGTACCCGGCTGAAAGTACGTATGTCCCGAGTAAAATTCGCCGCGTGACCTCAGGACCAAAACCCTCTGAGCGAGTGTTGGCGAACATCTCGAACAGCGTCGATGAGTTGGCGGCGCGATGGCCATACCGCACACCGTCGAAGCGGGCGAGATTGGACGAAGCTTCAGCCGGGGCGACGACGTAATAGACGGGGATGGCAAGCGGAGAATGAGGGAGCGTAACATCAACGACTTTTGCACCGAGCGACTTGAGTGCGTCGATCGCCCGTTCGCAGTGACTTCGAACCCCGGCATCGAGACTGTCGGGGAAGTACTCCACCGGCACGCCGATAGTTACGCCTTCGAGGGGCGCTGGCGTCGTCGCCGGAGAGATGAACTGATCGCGATATGATCCAACTTCGATTGATGAACTGGTCGAGTCGCGGGGATCGGCTCCGGCGATAATCTCTGTTGCAGTCGCGGCATCGTCCACATTTCGGGCCATGGTTCCGATCTGGTCGAGCGATGATGCAAACGCGACAAGGCCATACCTGCTTACGCGACCGTATGTGGGCTTTACGCCGACAATACCGCAGAAGGCCGCGGGCTGCCGCACCGAGCCACCGGTTTCGGACCCGAGGGCGATTGGCGTAATGCCGCAAGCGACGGCGGCAGCCGAACCGCCGGACGATCCCCCGGGAACACGACGGACGTCGCGCGGATTGCGAGCGGGTCCGTACGCGCTATTCTCGTTGGAGGAGCCCATCGCGAACTCGTCCATATTCGTCTTCGCAACGACGATTGCGCCTTCCTGGCGCAGCCGCGTAATGGCGGTTGCTTCGTACGGGCTCACATACCCGGCAAGAATTTTCGATGCGCAGGTGGTGGGAAGTCCCAGTGTCGAGATGTTGTCCTTGACGGCGATGGGAACGCCCGCAAGCAGACCACCATTGCCGGCGCGCGCCATTTCCTGTTCCAGGCTCGCTGCGTCCCCAAGTGCAAGGTCGCGGTCGCTCCATAGAATGATGTTGAGGCCATCGCGGCCCGCGCGCATTTCGTCCGCCCGTGCGAGTGAGAGCTCCACCGCCTCGCTCGGCGAGATGCTGCCACTGGCAACGCGCGCGGCAACGGCGCTGGCGGACAACCCCCCATACTCTGCGGTCTTCATGGCGCGGGATCTACTCCGTCGTCGTGTGTGGAGAGCCGTGGTACGATGAAAAATCCGTCGCGCATCGACGGGGCGAAGCTCTCTCGTGGTGCGAGGAGAGGCAGCGGACCGCTGGAATCGCTTCGGAGCGGCGTACTCGCGGCTGAAGCAGCGACGGCACTTTCCGCTTGCGCCGTGTCCACTTGAGAGAGCGCATCCATGTGGCCGAGTATTCCATTCAGCTCGGCGACCAGATGATCGAGGTTTGCCTCGTCCACGGCGAGTCGTGCAAGCGCGGCAACATGGCGGACATCATCGTGCGTGACGGCCATCAGCTCTGTCCTCGCTCGAGCGTAGTGTAAGCCAACTTGATTGTTTTCCGTCCCACATTCGCGTCGTCGAAAGCGATTACCGCCTTAATGTCTTTCCCGCTTCCTGAAAGCTCTTCAATTTTCCCGACCCCAAACAGCTTGTGCCGAACGCGGTCGCCTGTCGAGTAGGATGATTCCGCCGCTTCGGGATCGAACCCGGCCGGCTTGCCCGACCGCCATGCGGGCACTTCGTGTGATTGACGCGAGGGGCCGCCACGCCACGCCGATTGGCCAAACGACGTTCCCTGGGAGATTGCATCACGGGAATACGCCATGCGTCCCGTCGAGCGAAGCTTGAGCGTCTTCTTCTCGACTATCAGTGCCGGTGGAATGTCATGCAGAAACCGGGATCTGATCGACTGCATCATCTGTCCGTTGCGGCGGCGGCTCTCTGCGAATGAGAGGTACAGCTTCCGCTCGGCGCGGGTGATGCCGACGTAAAAGAGCCGTCGCTCTTCCTCCAGGCGATCCTCATTCTCAATAGAGTTAATGCCGGGGAAGAGGCCATCTTCGAGCCCCGTCACGAACACAACCGGATACTCGAGCCCCTTGGCATTATGGAGAGTCATGAGACTCACGGCGTCGGCCCTGGGGTCGAGCGCGTCCACCTGTGCGACCAGCATCGCCCGTTGCAGAAAATGGTCGAGAGGCGTGAGCCCGACTTCGCCACCGTCATCGACGACGGCCTCCGCAGCTCCGTCGATGAGGGCGCTGACATTCTCGCTGCGATCCCGCGCAGTCTCCGGCGAATCCGCCTGGAGGTAGTCACCGTAACGGATGGCATCGACGAGATCGCGCAGCAGTTCGTCAACACTCGAATCGGTGGCCTTCTGGCGGAAGCGATTGATCAGCGCTGCGAAATCATGAAGCCCGGCCTGCGCTGCACCCCTGAGTCCGTCAATGAGATCCGGCCGCGTCGCCGCCTCGAGAAGCGGAACGCGCGCCTGGCGCGCGATTGCCGCCAGAGCTTCGATGGTGGTATCGCCGAGCTTTCTGCGCGGCACCGACACGGCGCGGCGGAAGGCCTCGTCGTCGGCGGGATTCGCGATGAGCTTGAGATAGCTCATGAGATCGCGAATTTCTTTTCGGTCATAGAACCGCACGCCGCCCACGAGGCGATAGGGAATGACATTCTTTCGCAATGCATCCTCGAGCGCCCGGCTTTGCGCGTTGGTGCGATAGAGAATCGCGAACTCGCGAAGCTCGCGCTTTTCCGACGTCTGTCGCGAGCGAATCTCGTCTACCACTGTGTCCGCTTCGTCGCGCTCGTCGAGGGCGGCAATTAGCGACACGATCTCCCCGCCAGGGCGAGTCGAGCGCAATGTCTTTCCGCGCCTTCCCACGTTTGCGCTGATCGCCGCATTTGCGACGTCGAGAATGGCGGTCGTCGACCGGTAGTTGTCCTCAAGCTTGACGACTCGCGCCGACGCAAACTCTTTCTCGAAATCGAGGATGTTCCGAATGTCGGCGCCGCGCCATCCATATATGCTCTGATCGTCGTCTCCGACGACCGCAACGTTGCCGTGGCCGCTTCCCAGGAGCTTGATGAACTGAAACTGCGCGCGGTTTGTGTCCTGATACTCGTCAACGAGAATGAACTGGAACTTGTTACGATACCGGTCGAGTACCGCAGTGCTCTCACGCAGTATCTGCACCGGCAGTACGAGGAGGTCGTCGAACGTCACTGCGTTCGCTGCCCGGAGCGCTGGCTCGAGCTCCTTGTACACGGCAGCGGCCGCGCGCGAAAGCGGATCGAGTGCGAGCGCTTCGTATTCAGCAGGTGTAACAAGCGCGTTCTTCGCATCCGAGATCATCGAGGAGACGGATTTCGGTGTCCACTGTTTTGGAGAAACTCCGACGCGCTCCATCACGCGCTTGATCATCCCGAGAGAATCGTCCTCGTCGTAGATGGTGAAGTTGGCAGTTCGCCCGACTCCCGCCGCGCTCGACCTGAGCATTCGTGCACCGACAGCGTGAAACGTCCCGCACCACATGCCCTTGAGTTCGCTCTTCACAAGTGCGGTGATTCGCTCCCGCATCTCGCCGGCCGCCTTGTTAGTGAAAGTCACAGCGAGAATACGAGACGGATCGACGCCGTGATGCTGGATCAGGCGCGCGATGCGGGTGGTGAGCACTCGCGTCTTGCCCGATCCCGCGCCGGCGACGATCAGGAGCGGACCTTCGTAATGGAGAACGGCTTCGCGCTGTGCGGGGTTGAGCCGCGCGAGAGGCTCTGCATCACCGGGCGACGAAGCGAGCCCGGTGGCGTCCAGCGTTTCATTCATCAACTCAAGATAATATCGAACGTCGCTCCGCGTTCGGATGGCGTGAGCAATAGTTCGCCGCCGTGGTTGTCACGCACGATTCTCCGCGCGAGCGGAAGTCCGATTCCCCACCCGTGCTCCTTCGTGCTGAACCCCGGTTCGAATATCCTCCTTCCGAGTTCCCGCGGCACACCTGGCCCGTTGTCGCTTACACGGACCCTTACGCGCCCCTCGGGCAGGGCCGTGGCAGACATCTCTACCTGTCCATCCCTGCCTGCAAGGGCGTCGATCGCATTCTTGGTAAGGGACTCGATTGCCCATTCGAGCAGAACCGGGTCGCCGCTCACCACCAGCGGTCCTTCTCCGCGGGTCGAAACTACAGTGACCCGCTGGGCGAGAGTTGGAACGCGGGCCCGGAAATAGGTGGCGACGCGCTCTACAAGGTCGCCGAGATCGACATTCTGTTTTTTCGGTGGACGTCCTATGCGCTCGAACCGATTCGCGACACGCTTGAGCCGTTCGAGGTCCCCGTCCATGTGAGTCAAGGCGCTCGCGGTCATTTCGTCGCCACCCGCATCGCGCAGAAGCTCGATCCATCCGCTCATGCTCGAGATGGGGGTACCTAGCTGATGGGCAGACTCTCTCGCCATCCCCGCCCAGATTTGCTCGCGATCGGCGCGGCCTCGCGTGCGGAGCGCGTATACGCCGGCGAGCAGGAACATGCCGATCAGGAGCGACTGGAGAAGTGGAATAATGCGGAGACCGCGCACCAGAGGCGTGTTTCCGAAATGCACCGTTCCAGCGCCGACCTGGACGATGGGCCTGTTCTGCCTGTCGAGTGCCCGCACGAACTCCCGCAGCTCGGGTGAGCCCGCGGGAAATTTGCGAGGCAGGTTCGCATCGGCCGTGGGAACTCCCTTCGAATCGGTGATGATGAGAGGGACCCCGGATTCCCGGATGTGACGCGACAGATCGAGCAGCGCCGCATTGGCCGCATCCGGGCTCGGATCATTCAGGCCGTCGTAGACACGGGCGTACATGATTCCCACACGCGAGGCCTCACGTCTCAGCTCGCGGACCACGCCCTGGGTATACGTCACGTACCACACGAGAAGCGCCGCTACGGCGATCGTGGCGATCGTGGCGAACGTGACCGGAGCCAGCCGGCGCACCGGTCAGCCCAACCGGTCGGTGCCCAGATACGGCCTCAGAATCTCCGGAACGTCAACCGTCCCGTCCGCATTCTGGTAATTCTCGAGAATCGCCGCGATCACACGCGGGAACGCCAGCCCGGATCCATTCAACGTGTGCACGAATCTGGGCTTTCCGCCCCCGGCCGGGCGATACCGGATATTCGCCCGACGCGACTGAAAATCTGTGAAGACACTGCACGACGACACCTCGAGCCACGCCCCTGCCCCGGGAGCAAATACTTCGAGATCGTAGGTTTTTGCGCTGGCGAATGAGGTGTCGCCCGCCGAAAGCAGCAGCACTCGGTATGGCAGCCCAAGCAACTGGAGGACTTTCTCAGCGTGACCCGTTAGCAGCTCCAGCTGGTCGGACGAAGTCTCGGGAGTCGCATAGCGCACCAGCTCCACCTTGTCGAACTCGTGCACACGAATGAGCCCGCGAGTGTCCTTCCCGTGGGCGCCGGCCTCCCTGCGAAAACACGGAGTGTACGCCGTCATCGCCACTGGCAGATCCCTCTCGGAAAGGATCTCCCCAGCGTGAAGATTCGTGACCGGCACCTCTGCTGTCGGAATCAGGAACAGATCGTCGCCCCCGATTCCGTACATGTCGTCCTCGAACTTGGGAAACTGGGCCGTCCCCGTCATCGCCGCGCGGTTGACAAGAATCGGAACCCACGTCTCCTCGTAACCGTGCTCCGAGGTGTGGAGGTCGAGCATGAAGTTCATGAGGCCACGAACGAGGCGCGCGCCCTTTCCGCGAAACACGATGAACCCCGACCCGCTGATTTTGGCTCCGCGCTCAAAATCGATCACGCCGAGCGAAACTCCAATCTCCCAATGCGGCTTGAGGCCGGCGGGATCGCGCGGAGATCCCCAGGCGCGGATGATCGTATTGCTCTCTTCCCCGCCTTCCGGAACACTGGAGAGAGTCACATTCGGTATCTCAAGGAGTGATGTCTCGAGATCGCGCTCGATACCCGCGAGTTCTCCTTCCGACCGCGCTATCTCCTCGCCAAGCGCTCGGGACTGTCCGAGAAGATCTTCGGCTTGCTCGCCCGCCCGTTTGCGGCGCGCGACTTCCTGGCTGATTCCGTTTCGGGCGGCCTTTCGTTCCTCGACGACCTGAATGATCGCTCTCCGCTCTGCGTCGAGCCGATGCGCCCGATCGATGACGGGAGCCAGCGTGTCGAGCTTGCCCCGCCGGCGCATGCCGTCGCGAAGCACCTCGATATGCTCACGGACCATGCGCAGATCGTGCATTTGCTACTTCGCGGGGATGCCCGACTCGAAGGACCTGAAGCCACAGTTCGGATCGAGCACCGACCGCACCACGATCGTGCGCGTGGCCAGGGCGACTGAATCGATGAGGAGCTTGGAGTAGATGTACGGGGAGAGACCGAACTGGCAGGCGTCGCCGCTGCCGTTACGTTGCGCCTGCACGACAACGACGTCTCCTTTCTTCGCGACGACGACAGAGTCGTCGTAAATCCCGGACGGTGCCTCGAGAACCGTATCGAACGTTCCTGCAACCTTCTTGAGTCCAACGCGTCTCGCGCCCGACAGCGAGCTCACTATCTTCTGAACGGGAAAGATTCTTACGTTGCCATCGGCGCCAATGTCGAACGCGACATCGAAGTTGGCGAAGCCGTCCACTCGCACCGCAGACCTGATGTAGGTGTTGATGCCACTGGGAAACGACGCAGGCGTGCCCGTCAGTGCAAAAACGGTGTACACGTCCTCAACGGTCGGCAGCGAAGCACGGAGGGACTGCGGATCGCCGCAAGCCGACAAAATGGATGCGCTGGCGACGAGCGCCAGGGCGAATCTACGAGGGGTCATAACCTGCATTGAAGGAAGTGGGACGACAGAGCCATCCCGGTTTTCGATAATACCCTGTAACTCATGGCAGTTCAAGCGAATACGATTGACTAGATTTCCGCGGATGCCCAGGTTTGTACCTCTTACAACAAGGCCCTGATGCCGACAATTCGCGACCT
>JBKJRW010000086.1:0-2816 GCA_046593165.1 Gemmatimonadaceae bacterium | reverse complement strand
AAAGTGCGGATCATGATCCCGTTCACGTAGCGCGACAGCACGCGCGCGGTATCGGCAATTGGTTCGCCGCGGCCGAGCTGAACGTCGCGCGGCGAAAGAAACAGTGCATGCCCGCCCAACTGCCACATGCCTACCTCGAACGACACCCTGGTGCGCGTCGAGGCCTTCATGAAGATCATCGCCAGCGACTGTCCGGCGAGCGGCTTGTCGCCGTACTCGCCCGTGCGCATGCTCTCGGCGAGTACGAACAGACCGTTCAGCTCGTCTCGGGTATAATCGGGAATCGCGAGAAAATCGCGATGATTCTCGGTGCTCATCGAAAGCTCGGGTTACGGGCTAGAGAATATACCGCCGCAGGTCTTCGTCTTCGACGATGGCCTTGAGGCGGTCGCTGACGAGCGTGCGATCGACCGTGATCTCGCCGATGCTCTTGTCGGGCAGCTCGTAGAGAACGTCCTCGAGCAACGTCGTCATCACCGTGTGCAGGCGCCGGGCGCCAATATTCTCCATGCGGTCGTTCACATGCGCGGCGATGCGCGCGATCTCGGCGATGCCGTCGGTGGTGAACGTCAGCTTCGCTCCCTCTGCCTCGACCAGAGCACCATACTGTTTCGTGAGCGCATTCTCGGGCTCGGTCATGATGCGCACGAAATCCGCTTCGGTGAGAGGCTTCAGCTCCACACGAATCGGGAAACGGCCCTGAAGCTCGGGAATGAGATCGCTCGGCTTGGATACATGGAACGCGCCCGCCGCCACGAACAGCACGTGATCGGTCTTCACCATTCCATACTTGGTCTGCACGTTGGAGCCTTCGACAATCGGCAGCAGGTCGCGCTGCACTCCTTCCCGCGACACATCCGGCCCGCCGCCCGCGGAGCGCTCACCGGCAATCTTGTCGATCTCGTCGAGAAAGATGATTCCCATTGTCTCGACCCGCTCGAGGGCGTCGGCCGTTACATCCTCCTCGTCGATCAGCTTGTCCAGCTCCTGCTCGAGCAGAATGCGCCGCGCCTCGGACACTTTCACCGACCGCTTCTTCGTACGCTTGGGGAGCATGTCCTGCAACATGTCCGAGAAATTTCCCATCCCCTCGGGCGCACCCTGCGGCACCATCATGTCGAACATCATGGGCGAGTTCTGCGAGACTTCTACTTCGACCTCGCGCGCCTCGAGCTGGCCGTCGAGGAGAAGCTGCTTCAATTTCTCGCGCGTGCGCTTGTACCGCTCCTGCTCGACATTCATTTCGGCGGAGACACTGCCGCTTGACGAGACGAGGAAAATCGGCGTGTCGCCTGGCGTCGCCGCATTGGATGACTGCTGCTCCTTATTCTCCGAAGGTACGGGCAGGAGCAGATCGAGCAAGCGATCGTCAACACGGTCGTGCGCCAGGTCTTCCACCTCGGACTCGCGCTCCGAACGGACCATGTTGATTGCGCTCTCGACGAGGTCCCGCACCATCGACTCGACGTCGCGGCCCACGTAGCCCACCTCGGTAAACTTCGACGCTTCGACCTTGATGAACGGCGCCCCTGCAAGCTTGGCGAGCCGGCGCGCGATCTCGGTCTTCCCCACTCCTGTAGGGCCGACGAGGATGATGTTGTTGGGCGAGATTTCCTCGCGGATCGACTCGGGCGCTTTCTGCCGGCGCCACCTGTTACGAAGCGCTATCGCAACCAACTTCTTGGCGTCCGCCTGACCAACGATATACCGGTCAAGCTCGGCGACGATGTTGCGGGGTGTGAGGTCGGCAAGCCGGGCGAGGGCACTTTGTGTTCTTGGTGATGTCACGCTGTCGGCTCTAGAACCGTGATGTTCGAGTTGGTGTAAACGCAGATCTCCGACGCGATCGTCAATCCGCGCTGGACGATGTCGCGCGGGGAAAGGTCGGTGTTTTCAATGAGTGCCCGCGCAGCAGCGAGCGCATACGTGCCGCCCGACCCTATCGCGAGAATTCCGTCATCGGGCTCGATGATATCGCCCGTGCCCGAGATGATGAACCCGCGCTCGGCGTCGGTTACAGCGAGCAGCGCCTCGAGGCGGCGGAGAACGCGGTCGCTGCGCCAGTCCTTGGCCAGCTCCACTGCCGCGCGGGAGAGATTGCCCGGATGGCGCTCGAGCTTCTCCTCGAATTTTTCGAACAGGGTGAAAGCGTCGGCCGCGGCACCGGCAAATCCGGCCAGCAACTTGCCACCTCTCAGGGTGCGGACCTTCATGGCGTTCGATTTCATGATGGTTTCGCCGACGGACACCTGACCGTCTCCACCCAGGGCGACCTTGCCGTCGCGGCGAACGCCCAGTATGGTCGTCGCGCGGACGCGTGGGAGATAGCTGTTCATGAGTCAAAACTAACAGGGGCGGCGGCATGCGGTTGGAGTACATACCTATCGTGCTCGGTGTGCTTGTGCTGGCAATGGCCGCGGCCCTCATCTACGACGCCGCGAGCCCGGAACAGATGCGTCCGTTCAGGGAGAGGCGACGGCGTCAGCGCGCTCTTCCCGACACCGCCGGGGAATGGCTGGTGGGCTTGGGAACTGCCTGCCTCGGCGCGGCCCTCATCGGGAACGAGGCATGGCGATGGACCACCATCGCGGTGTTGAGCGGGGTCGTACTGCTGGTACTTGGCGCGATATTGAATCGCACCTATTTGCGGGAGATGTTGTTTTTCAGGGGAGCTTCGCGCCGCGCCGGGGGGGAAAAAATTCCGCCCGATGCGGCAAAGAAGGACGAGCCCAGGCTTCGTATCAGGTAGGGGTGGACTTGCCTCCGTCACCACCCTCTGAGCCGGGCTCGAGCTTGTCGAGCCGACGCTGAACGGC
>JBKJRW010000061.1:0-10483 GCA_046593165.1 Gemmatimonadaceae bacterium | reverse complement strand
CAGTCGTCGCCCTCTGGGTCGCGTATTTCTTTCGGGATCCCGAGCGAACCGGTGAGCGCGGGGCCCAGGTTGTCGTTGCGCCTGCCGACGGCAAGCTCATCATGATCACCGAGGTCGACGAGCCTTCATTCGTTGGAGGCAGAGCAACGCGCCTCTCGATTTTCATGAATGTGTTCAATGTGCACGTGAACCGGTATCCGGTGGATGGCGTAGTGAAGCATGTGCATTACAACAAGGGAAAATTTCTCAACGCGGCAGCTGAAAAGTCGAGTCTCGAGAACGAACAGAGTTCTGTCGGTATCGAATCCGGACCATACCGCATCCTCATGCGTCAAATTGCGGGACTCATCGCGCGCCGCATTGTCACGTACAGCAAGGTTGGGGATCAGGCGAAGCAGGGCCAACGTATGGGAATCATCCGGTTCGGATCCCGGGTAGATATTTTCATCCCTGTTGACTCCAGGCTTCGCGTGGAACTTGGGGCGATTACTGTAGCGGGTTCCACCGTGCTCGCAGATCTCCCTCCGCGATGAACTCGTCTGAATCGCGCGACGACGTCATGAGCACGGAATCACCGCGCAGAATGCGCCGCGCTGTCGTCGTTCTTCCCAACGGTCTGACGCTCGCCAATCTGTTCTGCGGCGTTTTCGCGATCATTTCCGCTTCGCGGGGCCAGTTCGACTTTGCGGGTCTCTTGATCGTGCTGGGCGGAGTCGCCGATGCGCTCGACGGGCGCGTCGCGCGTGCTACAGGCAGCGGGTCGCGTTTTGGCTCGGAGCTGGACTCGCTGGTGGATGTGATCACGTTCGGTCTCGCGCCAGCGATGATCATGTACTTCGCGGTGCTGAATCGCGGGGGATGGGAATGGCTGATCCCTTTCCTGTATGTCGCGTGTGCGGCAATCCGTCTTGCCCGGTTCAACGTGGAGCAGGCAGGCCGGGCAAAGCGCTACTTCCACGGGCTCCCCAGCCCCGCGGCGGGCATGACACTGGCCACGTACTACTGGTTCAGCCAGAGCACGCTCTACAACGAAACGATCCTGGGAGACCTGCCGTGGCACTTCTGGCTGCGCTTCCTGATGCTCGCTCTCGCTTTCCTCATGATCAGCAACGTTTCATATCCGGCGGTTCCGACTGTCGGTTACAAGAAAATCAGTGAGATTCTCGGATCGCTCGTTGTGGTTGGCACTATTGTCGGCATGATCGTCCTCAGAAAACAGTTCTACTTTCCCGCGCTCATCGTCTACATCCTCTATGGAGTCGGGAAGACGGTGTTTTTCGGCCTGATAGGACGAAAGCCGCGCGGGGACGTACCCGTGATCTCGGACGATGACGAAGACCTCGACCCGGATCCGCAGATCGTCGTCGCAGACATCACGCCCGACGAGCAGCAGGCGCGCCGTCGTCGTCGCAGGAGACCGCATCCGCGCGATGACCGGAGTCGCGGTTATCCTCCGAATCCCGGCGAAGAGCGGGACAAGTGACTTCGTACCGCGTATCAATTCACATAACTCCGCGGCGAGGGTTGCTCGACCCGCAAGGAAAGGCCGTGGAAAGTGCACTCCACTCGCTGGGCTTCGATTCGGTCAGGGAAGTGCACGTGGGCCGGCATATCGTGATCGATAGCGAAGCGGCCAGCGCCGATGACGCAAGGAACGCGGTGCGCTCGATGTGCGAGCGTCTTCTCGCGAATCCGGTGACCGAAGACTTCGAGATAGAGTCCGCGGCGGAACAATGAAGTTCGGTGTCGTCACGTTCCCGGGATCCAATTGCGACTACGATGCCTACAGGGCTGTCGTCGATACGCTTGGCGAGGAGGCCGTCTACATCTGGCACAAGGATCACGACCTCCAGGGATCGGACGTGATCATTCTTCCTGGTGGCTTCAGCTACGGTGACTATCTGCGCGCGGGAGCGATCGCGCGCTTCAGCCCGGTGATGCGCGAGGTCATTGAGCATGCGCGGCATGGGCGTCCCGTAATCGGCATCTGCAACGGTTTTCAGATTGCGTGCGAGGCGGGTCTGCTTCCCGGTGCACTGCTGAGGAATGCATCGCTGCAGTTCATTTCCGCAACGCTCACGCTGCGCGTCGAAAGCTGCAACACGATGTTCACCAGCGAGTACAAGGAGGGCCAACTCGTCAGGCTCCCGGTTGCCCATGGTGACGGAAGATTCACAGGCGACGCAGCGACGCTTGATTCGCTGGAGAGCAACGGCCAGGTCGTGTTTCGTTACGTGGACGATAGCGGCCGGGTTACGACCGCCGGAAATCCCAACGGGTCGGACAACGCAATTGCCGGCATAGTCAACGAATCCGGCAATGTGATCGGGCTGATGCCTCACCCGGAGCGGGCACTCGACGATCTGCTCGGCTCTACTGACGGTCTGGCACTGTTCGAATCGGTTCTGGCACGGGTCGCAGTGTGAGAGTGAGCGAGGTACTTCCCCGCCCCGGTGATCCGCGCATCACGCCGGAACTCGTTGCGGAACACGGAATTACAACCGAAGAGTACGACCGCCTTGTGTCCATGCTCGGCCGCACACCCACGTTCACTGAGCTTGGAATCGTCAGCGCGTTGTGGAGCGAGCACTGCTCGTACAAGCATTCCCGCAATCTGTTGAAGACTCTTCCCACATCCGCGCCGTGGGTCCTTCAGGGGCCCGGCGAGAATGCGGGTGTCATCTCGATCGGCGATGGGCTGGCTGTCGCATTCAAGATCGAATCTCATAATCACCCATCCGCCGTCGAGCCATATCAGGGTGCGGCTACCGGTGTTGGTGGCATTCTTCGCGACGTCTTCACCATGGGCGCGCGACCGATTGCAATGCTGAATTCTCTGCGCTTCGGCTCGCTCGACAGCGCTCGGGTACGCTATCTGTTCGGCGGCGTGGTCAAGGGTATCGGCGACTACGGCAATTGTGTGGGAATCCCGACCGTTGCCGGCGAGATCGTCTTCGATAAGGCATACGAAGGCAATCCATTAGTGAATGCAATGTGCGTTGGTCTGATGCACGAGGACGACCTCATTCGCGCGAAGGCGGAGGGCGTGGGCAATCCCATCATTGCCGTCGGCGCGCGCACCGGTCGCGATGGGATTCACGGGGCGTCGTTCGCCTCTGAAGATCTTTCCGAAGCGAGCGACGCAAAGCGACCCCGGGTTCAAGTGGGAGACCCGTTCACCGAGAAGCTCCTGCTCGAGGCGAGCCTCGAGCTGATCAAGAGCGGCCACATCGTGGCGATTCAGGACATGGGTGCGGCGGGGCTCACGTCGTCGTCGGCAGAGATGGCCGAGCGTGGAGATGTCGGCGTGACGATCGACGTGTCCAAGGTGCCGGTGCGCGAAACGGGCATGACGCCTTACGAGATTCTGCTGAGTGAGTCCCAGGAGCGAATGCTCGTGGTTGCCCACCGTGGTCGCGAAGCGCAGGTCCGGGAGATTCTCGCGAAGTGGGACCTCGCCGCCGAAGTCATCGGCGAGGTGATCGCAGAACCCGTCTACCGCGTCACGGAAGGGGAACGCGTAGTCGCGGAGTTTCCGGGGTCGCGACTCGTCACCGATTGTCCGCGTTACTCGCCAGAGGCAAAGGAGGATCCCTTCATCGCGTCGCTCCGCTCGCGAGACGTGTCATCCATTCCCGAGCGAGCCGAAGAGGCAGATCCGGCATGGACGTTGTCAACGCTGCTGGCTTCGCCGAGTATCGCAAGCAAGGCATGGGCTTACCGTCAATATGATTCCACGGTACGGACCAACACCGTGATCGGGCCCGGCGGCGACGCTGCAGTTCTTCGCATTCGCGGCACTGACAAGGCGATCGCGCTCAAGACCGACTGCAATGGACGGTACACGTACCTCGATCCGCTCACCGGTGGACGAATAGCAGTCGCTGAGGCTGCGCGCAACGTAGCTTGCACAGGTGCGCGCCCGATGGCGATCACCAACTGCCTGAACTTCGGCAATCCGCGGAAGCCGGGCGTCTTCTTTCAGCTGTCCGAGGCGATACGCGGCATGGGCGAAGCCTGCGAAGCTCTTTCGACTCCCGTTACCGGAGGCAATGTCTCACTCTACAATGAGAGTCCGGGTGGCGCGGTGTATCCAACCCCCGTGGTGGGCATGGTCGGCTTGTGTGAATCGCTGGCGCACGTGACCCGCTCGACCTTTCGGGAGCCGGGCGACGTCATTCTCCTCATGGGCGACTCCCGGGACGAGATTGGAGGCAGTGAATATCTTGCGGTGATTCACGACACAGTCGCGGGAGCCCCGCCCGAGTGCGATCTCGACCACGAGCGGCGGGCTATCGATGCGTTGCTCGAGTCCATCGTGGCGGGAGCGGTCCGGTCGGCGCACGACTGCAGCGACGGCGGGTTGGCGGTAGCGCTGGCCGAGTGTTGTATTGCCGACCGGGAATCGCAGACGGGGGCTGAAGTGGATTTATCTTCACTCTCGCCAATACCGGCGCGTGCGGCATTCTTCGGCGAGACTCAAGGGCGTTTCGTGGTTGGATCTTCGTCGCCAGAAGCGGTTGAAGCCATCGCTCGGAAGCACCACGTGCCTGTCTATCGAATCGGTGTCGTGACAGAACCCGCATCAGGGTTCCACATCCGCGGTTTCGGACGGACGATCAAGGCAGAAGTGAGTGCTCTCTCCACAGCCTGGCACGATTCAATCCCTGACATTATGGCGGCTCCCGCTCTGGCTTCAAAGCCGGAACTGGCGCCGGTACCGGTCTAGAACTCATGTGCGGAATATTCGGAATTCACGGACATCCCAAGGCAGCTGAGATCTCACATCTTGGCCTCTACTCCCTACAGCATCGTGGGCAGGAGTCAGCTGGCATCGTTACGTCGAGCCGCGAACGGGGTGCGCGCGCGGCGAAGACCATGGGGCTCGTATCAGAGGGGTTGAGCGCCAGGGAGATCGCCGACATGGACGGCGACGTCGCCATCGGTCACACGCGATACAGTACCGCAGGGTCGTCCACGATCGAGAACGCGCAACCGATGCTGGCGCGCTTCCGCGACGGACACATCGCGCTGGCTCACAATGGCAATCTCATCAACGCGACCGAGATGCGCCGGGAATTGGAGGATTCAGGCTCGATTTTCACGTCAACGATGGATTCGGAGGTTCTGGTTCATCGGATTGCGCGATCCGCTGCCGAAACCCCTGAAGGCAAGCTTGGTGATGCGCTGCAGGATGTCGAAGGTGCCTACTCACTCGTTGTCACGATTGGCGACACCTTGCTCGCCGCGCGTGACCCACGAGGATGGCGTCCGCTGGTAATGGGGAAGCTTGGAGACTGCTATGTATTCGCGTCGGAGAGTTGTGCTCTCGACATCGTCGGTGCGACTGCGATTCGCGAGGTCGAGCGCGGAGAGATAATCGCTGTGGATCGAAATGGAATGCGCTCTCTCAAGCCGCTCGGTGTGAAGGAGGGCCGGAAATGCGTTTTCGAGTACGTGTACTTCGCGCGGCCCGATAGCCGCGTCTTTGGCGGGTCCGTGGATCGGGCAAGGCGACAGCTCGGACGCCGCCTTGCCCGGGAGTTTCCGGCGACGGGCGCCGACCTGGTTTTCAGCGTCCCCGATTCATCGAATTCTGCCGCTCTCGGATACGCAGAGGAATCAAAGTTGCCTTTCGAGCTGGCGCTGATCCGGAATCACTACGTCGGGCGGACGTTTATTCAGCCCACCCAGGCGGGCCGCGACGCAAAAGTAAAAGTGAAATACAACGCCGTTCGTGAGGTACTCGATGGAAAAAGCGTGGTGATGGTGGACGACTCGATTGTACGTGGCACCACTACGCGCGGCCTCGTCGCGATGGTTCGCGCGGCGGGCGCGCGCGAGGTGCACATGCGCGTCAGTTCTGCACCTATCACTGGCCCGTGCTACTACGGTATCGACACGCCCAACCGCGAAGAATTGATAGCGGCCAACATGAGCGTCGACGAGATCGCGAACGCACTTGGAGTGGATTCCCTGGGCTATCTATCGCTGGACGGGATGCTCGAATCCGTGCCCGATGGGCCGGGCGGATTCTGTCATGCATGCTTCTCCGGCGATTACCCAACTCCCCCGCCAGCCGATCCGGAGAAGCTTCGATTCGGTTGTGGGTGCTGACCTGATGCCACAGTCGGTCTACTTCTTTGGCAACGGAGAAGCCGAAGGCACGCGCGAGATGAAAGCGGTGCTCGGCGGCAAGGGCGCGAACCTGGCCGAGATGACCAACCTCGGTGTTCCCGTTCCCCAGGGATTCACCATCGCGTGCAGCGAATCCATCGCGTACCTGAACGACGGCAAATACAGCGACCGGCTCCGCGCGGAAGTCGAGGGCAACATCGCGCGACTCGAAAATGCGACCGGCAAGAAGCTTGGCGATCCGAAGAACCCCCTGCTCGTTTCTGTTCGGTCGGGCTCGCCCGTATCGATGCCGGGCATGATGGAGACCATTCTCAACCTCGGTCTCAATGATCGCACCGCCGAGGGTTTGACGAAGCAGAGCGACAATCCACGCTTCGCCTACGACTCCTATCGCCGCTTCATTCAGATGTATGCGGACGTCGTGCTGGGTGTACCGATGGCTGACTTCGAGCACCTGCTCAAGGCGCGCCGTCTTACGACCGGTGCGAAGAGCGATTCCGATTTGAGCGCAGACGCGCTGCGCACGCTCGTCGAGGAGTACAAGGCGATCGTCCGGAATGCCACCGGCGCTGAGTTTCCGACAAATCCAGTGGTGCAGCTGTGGGGAGCAATTGAAGCGGTGTGGAAGTCCTGGACCTTGAAGAAGGCGTGCGACTATCGCCGGGTGAACGGCATCTCTGAGGACCTTGGCACAGCAGTCAACATCGTCGCGATGGTGTTCGGCAATCTTGGCGATGACTCTGGAACGGGCGTCGCCTTCACCCGTGATCCGTCTACAGGCGAGAAGAAGTTCTACGGCGAGTTTCTCGTCAACGCTCAGGGTGAGGACGTGGTCGCGGGAATCCGCACACCACTTCACATCGGCGAGATGCTGGAGAGGCTTCCAGAGGCATATGCCGAACTGCTCAAGACCCAGGACCGGCTCGAGCGGCATTACGCCGACATGCAGGATCTCGAGTTCACGGTAGAGCGAGGGAAACTATTTCTCCTGCAGACCCGTACCGGTAAGCGCACCGCGGCGGCCGCGATGCGTATCGCCCGTGACATGGTCAGGGAGGGCTTGATTGATCGGACCGAAGCAGTCAGGCGCGTTCCGCCCGCGCAGCTCGATCAGTTGCTGCATCCTGTCATCGACCCATCCGTTCGCGCAGAGCCTATCTGCATCGGACTGCCGGCAAGCCCCGGCGCGGCGAGCGGTCAGGCCGTGTTCGATCCCGACAGCGCCGAGGAGCGTCACGCAGCGGGTGACGCCGTGATTCTCGTGCGCGACGAAACTACACCAGAGGATTTCCACGGCATTGTCGCCGCCCGCGCAGTTCTAACTGCGCGCGGGGGCATGACGAGCCACGCTGCTGTCGTTGCCCGCGGAATGGGCAAATGCGCGATCGTGGGGTGTAAGGAGATCGAGGTAGACGTCGAGCATCGGCGGTTTTCGGTGAACGGCAATCTTGTTTCGGAAGGCGACTGGCTGACGCTCGACGGCGCGACAGGCCGCGTGTTCGAGGGCAACCTCCCCACGATTCCGAGCGAAGTGGTTCAGGTCACCAATGGAACGCTCGATCCGTCCGCGGCTCCGGTTTACCAGTCCTACTCGGAGTTGCTTGGCTGGGCGGACGAAATGCGACGACTCCGTGTGCGGGCCAATGCGGATACGCCGCGAGACGCTCGCATCGCGCGAAATTTCGGTGCTGAGGGGATTGGACTCTGTCGCACCGAGCACATGTTCTTCGAGGGCGACCGCATCACCGCGATGCGCGAAATGATCGTAGCGCGCGACGAAACCGGCCGCCGCCGCGCTCTGGCCAAGCTGCTGCCGATGCAGCGCGCCGACTTCGAGGGAATTTTCGAAGCGATGAACGGGCTTCCGGTTACGATACGTCTGCTCGATCCACCGCTGCACGAATTCCTCCCGCACGGCGGAGAGGAGTCAAAGCTGCTGGCGAGAACTCTTGGTTTGTCACGCCCCGAACTCTCCCGGATCGTCGAGTCACTGCGCGAGTCCAACCCCATGCTCGGACACCGCGGCTGCCGCCTGGGAATAACGTTTCCGGAAATCACGGAGATGCAGGGCCGGGCGATATTCGAGGCCGCCGTGCGGGCGATGCGCCGCGGAATCGATGTACGGCCGGAGATCATGGTACCACTCGTTTCTACAGTTGCCGAGTTCGATAACCAGCGTGCCATCCTCGAAAGCGCTGCGCAACAAGTACTTGGCGTGATGGGCGAGCAGGTCGATTACCTGATTGGCACCATGATTGAGTTGCCGAGAGCAGCCCTCACCGCCGATGAGATCGCAGTGAGTGCGGAGTTCTTCTCCTTCGGAACCAACGACCTCACGCAGACGACCTTCGGATTGAGCCGCGATGATGCGGGAAGGTTCCTCCCGGCTTATGTTGAACGTGGCATTTTCGCCGACGATCCATTTCAGGTTCTCGATGCACGGGGAGTGGGACGGCTGATCCGGATTGCCGTAGAAGATGGGCGCCGGGTGCGTCCCGACCTCAAGATCGGGATCTGCGGCGAGCACGGGGGAGAAGCAAAATCTGTCGCCTTCTGCCATGACATGGGGCTCGACTATGTATCCTGCTCACCGTTCCGCGTTCCAATAGCGAGACTTGCCGCTGCTCATGCCGCCCTCGGTGCGTCGTAACAATCTGGCGCGTGCCGTCGATCTGACGCCGGCCGCGGCACTTCCGCGCGTCGCCGCTGGTTTTGCGCGCCCGCTCCGGATCGCTCTCGTAACCGAGTACTACTACCCGCACCTCGGCGGCATCTGCGAACACGTTCACTTTTTTGCGCGAGAGGCCCGGCGTCTCGGTCACCATGTAGACATCATCACGTCGAACATGGAAGGGGCAGTCGCGGAGCCGCATGTGATCCGCCTCGGCCGAAGTCAGCCGATCTATTTCAACGGCTCGCAGGCGCGGCTGACGCTGGGCCTCGGTCTCGAGCGACAGCTCAGAAAGACGTTTGCTCTCGGGCAGTACGACATAGTCCATGTGCACTCACCGTTGAGCCCGTCGCTTCCCATGTTGGCGATAGACGCAGCCGAGTGTCCTGTGATAGGAACTTTTCACACGTATTTCGACAAGTCGTACCTGTACGGCATCGGTAGAAAGTGGCTTCAGGGAAAACTCGACCGCATGGCTGCTGCGGTCGCTGTATCGCACTCCACCACTATCGCGCTCAACAGGTATTTCGAAGCGAATTGGACGATCGTTCCCAACGGCGTCGATCTCGATCTCTTCAATCCCCACGTCCCTCCCCCGGCTGGCGTGAGAAAAGATGTGCCAGTGATTCTCTTCCTCGGCCGCTTCGATCCGCGGAACGGCCTCACGACACTCATCGAGGCCTTCAGGAAGGTCAAGGGAAAGAATCGCGAAGCGCAACTGGTTGTCGTCGGTGATGGCCCGCTGCGCAATCACTACTACAAAACGGCAGGGGGCAATCCTGACATCACTTTCGTCGGCGCCGTCCTCGGCTCGCGCCCGAGCTATTACGCGCACAGCTCGATGTACGCCTGCCCCACCACAAAGGCTTCGTTCGGAATAACGCTCCTCGAGTCGATGGCATGCGAGACTCCGGTTGTATGCTCGGACATACTCGGGTTCCGCGATGTTGTGAAGCACGAGCGCGAGGCGTTGATGTTTCCATGCGGCGATGTGGGCGCGCTTGCCGACGATCTGGTCCGGCTGCTCGACGACGAGACACTTCGGGCTCGACTCGGCAAGACGGGGCGTCAGAACGCTCAGAAGTATGGATGGCCGAGCGTGACGGGAGCGATCCTCGACGTCTATGCTTCCGCGTTGGGGCACAGCAAGGTGACGGTGTGATCTTCCCCGCCGCTGCCGTCGGTGTGTCGCTGTTGAGTGGCATCGCGCACGGCGCGTTTCACCGTAATAGCATGGTGTTTGGGCGCGTGCTCGGGCATCTGCCCACTGACGTCCGCGAGATTTCGCTGACGTTCGATGACGGGCCGAATCCCGACGCAACGCCGCAGATTCTCGATACGCTTCGAGATCAGGGGGTTTGCGCCACGTTCTTCATCCTCGGTGCGCATGCTGAGCGCTGGCCGGAGCTTGTGCGTCGTGTGGCGGACGAGGGCCATCAGATCGGCAATCACGGATACTTTCACCGCAAGCTGCACTTCAAGTCCCCTTTCTATGTTCGCCGGGACATCACTCTCGGCAAGCGAGCTATCGAGCGTGCGGGAGCACGGGCGCCTCGGTTCTTCCGCGCGCCGCATGGCTTTCGAAGCCCGTGGGTATCATCGATTGCAGGATCGATGGGCGAGAGGACTATCGGCTGGACCCTAGGCGTCTGGGATAGCGATCGGCCAGGGGTT
>JBKJRW010000006.1:0-4870 GCA_046593165.1 Gemmatimonadaceae bacterium | reverse complement strand
GATACCCGCAGACGTGATGATCAGGTCGAAACCGCGCGCTGCGTGGAATTTGTCCTTGACCGATTCGCTATTGTCACTCGCAATGCCGAGATCGGCAGGATCGGCTCCGGCACCGCGGACGAGGGCCATGAGGGTCACGCTGTTCGACGAGACGATGCGTTGCGCCGCCAGGCCGGGAGTGAAATCGCGCAGCTCGACCAGCTCGTCTCCTGAGCTGATCAATGCTACGCGGGGGTGACGGTGCACTTCTACCGACTTGATGCCCGCCGATGCAAGCACGCCAGCATGGGCGACACGGAGCGGCTCTCCTTGCCGAAACAGCACGTCGCCGGCGCGAAAATCCTCTCCTGCCCGGCGCACGTTTCGCCCAGAATCGCGCAGGTTGAGAATCGTGACGAGATCGAGCCCGTTATTGGTGTCCTCGTGCCTGATTACAGTGTCCGCCCCTTCTGGTACGGGCGCGCCGGTCATGACCCGCATCGCTTCGCCGGTGCGTATGGCTCGCGAGGGAAATGCACCGGCTGCCACAGTCTCGATCACTCTGAGCGCGAGTTGGCCGCCAACCGCCAGATCCTCGGTGCGCACAGCGTACCCATCCATCGACGCATTGTCCCACGGTGGCGAAGTGATCGGCGCCACAATACTGCTCGCGAGCACCCGGCCGACAGTATCCTCAGTCGCGACAGTCTCCGCCGGGAGCGTGTGGATCCGCTCGAGAATCCTCGCGCTCGCCTCGGAGACCGAGATCAACGGACCCGACCGCTCCTGTAGTTCGCGAGCAGCACTCCAACCGCATCCTGGACTCGCGTGATCTGCGACACCGGGACGATGAAGTGATTCGACAGAAAGCTGAAAACGAGTCGGTCGTTGTCAGCGTCGGTCACATAGCCGGACAGTGATCGAACAAATTCAATCGTGCCGGTCTTTGCGCGAAGATTTCCTGCGGCCCGCGTACCAACCATGCGAGTCCTGATCGTTCCATCCACACCGGCGACAGGCAGCGCATCGTAGAAAACCTGAAACGCCGTATCGCGCTGCATTGCAAGCAGCACCTTCACCATCGTCTCCGGCGACACGAGGTCGTGCCGCGAGAGCCCGCTTCCGTCATAAACGAAAACGCCCGAGGAATCCACACCCCACTCGCGGAGCTGGCGCGTGATCACCGCTGCCCCGCTGTCCGCCACGCCCACCGCGGTGCGCTCGAGACCCAGAGTCTTGATGAGAATCTCCCCGATCTGATTCTGCGAAGGTTTGAGGAAGGGCCCCAGTATTTCGCGGAGTGGCGGTGAGTCGAACGCATAGAGTGTATCGATCTGCCCGGTGAGCGACACGATGCTGTCGGACACGCCACCGGTACTGATACCGCGAGCGCGGAAAGCAGTGTCGAGCGCCGCGAGGTAAGCCAGAGTCGGATTCCGGGTTCCAACAAGCACCACCGTGTCGCCGCGCGCCGTCCGGCGAACTGCTCGCACCTGCCCCTCGTTGAACAACAGCTCGTCAGTTGGCGTACCGCTGGACGTCAGATCGTCGTACTCCCAGCCATAACCGTAAATACTGTCGGGAAACGCATTGCCACCGGGTCGGATAGTGCCGGTAATGCGACGCACGCCTTGCGCCGCGACGGAATCGGCAATTGTCTGCATCGCCGCCGTTGCGCTCCCGCGCATGCGATCGCTGAGCGTGGGATCGCCGCGACCGATCACCACGAGGTCGCCTTCGAGTACGCCGTCGCGTAAATTGCCGCGCTTGCCTATGGCGGTGCGGAAACGATAGTTGGGCCCGAGTTGATGCAGCGCCACCGCGCCGGTCAGAACCTTCTGGTTCGACGCCGGCATGAAAAGCTTTCCCGCATTGCGCGAGTACAGAGTATCACCGGTGAGCGGATTCACGATCAGCAAACCGATATGTGCGCTGGCGAACATGGGATCGTTCACAAGCGAATCGATCGAGAAGCGAAGTGCCTCGATCGGCGAACGCGCCGGCGCGGGACGCGACGCCCCTCCGACGGGAGCGCAGGCGCCCGCCAGGACGCCGCCAAGTACAATGGTGACGACAGCGAAGGCACGGGGTCGAGGCAGGAACCGGATGGTCATTCTCCGCGGTACGACGCACTCAGCGTCTGGTCTTCGGCAATCGTCACGCTCTCGAGCCTGACTCCATCAGGCAATCTCGCCCCAACCTTGTCAAAAATGAATCGCGCCACATTCTCTCCGCTCGGAGTGAGCTTGCCATCGGCGAACTCGGGAATATCGACGTTGATGTTGCTGTGATCGAATCGCTCTCTTACCTCGACGGCAAGAATGCTATCAAAAAGGCCGAGGTTGACGACGAATCCGGTCATGGGGTCGATCTCGCCGCCAACAGTCACGTCGCAGACATAACTGTGCCCGTGATAACTCTCCCGTGCGCAATGTCCGAACACTTCCTTGTTGCGCTCATCGCTCCATTCGGGGCGGCGGTAGCGGTGCGCCGCGGCGAACGTCACACGGCGGGTCAGAGTTGCGCGGGGCATGTCCTAATCTGGCGTACCCCACATGGCAGAGGCAATTCCGGCCTGGAGCACACAGACCGGGAGCCCCCGGCTATCCTTTGTGTTGCGTCGTTCAGCGCCGCCCGTCGATCCCGAAATTCCCGTCTTCCTGCCCACTCACTCCTTCGGGCGTCGGACTTTCGGGCGGAATCCACGGTTCCGCCTCTTCGATCGAGCGGTGCATGTCGTGAGTTCCCATGTCGTCGTCGTCGAGCGAGGCCGCATCAGCCAGCCCCGCTTCCACGAGATCCCGCCTCAAATCCCCCGAATGAGTCACATGCCCGGCTTCGGGACTCACGGGCGCAACCATGTCGCCGAGCATGAAGCCACTGGCCTCATTCTCGTCAACGAGGTTTTCGTCGATCGCTTCGGGACTCTCGGAACGCAACGTCTCGTCAACCATGAGCTCGTTGTCCACTTCGCTCAGCCCAACTACATCCGTGAGCAGGTGGTCGATAATGCGGAGCTCCTCCTCCGTCCCGACCCGCCCATCGAGCGACACCATGCCATTCGCGACGCGCACTGTCACGCTGGAGGCGTCGATCGAGTTGTTGGAACTCAGCTGCGCGAGAACGTATGACTTGAGCTCGTCATCACTCATGTTCTCGATGTCTTCGGAGTTGTCGTAGTCGTCGGCCATCAATCCTCCCACGAGGGGCAAAATGGCGCGACTCGCGCCGATTTACCGGAAGAGAAGGTACGACGCACCAAGCGTCAAACCGAAATTTCTCTTCCAGAAGTTCTTCGCCTGCTTTGCTTCGAGAACCGAAGTATTGTCCGACGTGAGAGCGAAGTAAGCCGTTGGGTACTTTATCTGGTAGATGTAAGTACCCGCATCCGCTCTCAATTGGAAACGCCCCCCCGGCACGATCCGCAGGCCACCGGCAAGAGAAAAGGCAAATGTGGTGCCCAGATTGAACGGATCCTCCTCAACCTGTTTGTCGAGGTCCGTCGCGACTCCGACGCCGGTGTATACGACAGGCACGATTCCGCGAAAGCTGCGCTGTCCCGTAAGGTTGAGCGAAAGCCCAAGATCGACGAGGTAGACAGGCCAGCTCTGAGTGCCGAGGTCGCGGGATGCTGCAGGCTGGGCAGGGTCGATCACCCGGCGTTCGCTGCTTACGCGAGCCGCCCTGAATACGAATTGGGCAGGACCGCCAACCGCCACCTCGTACCGAATGCCTGCCATCGGTGCACTCTGCGGCGCCGCACCAGCCGGGTCCTTCCCGGCGATGAAATAACCGCCGAACGCCGTGGCTTCCTGCTTGAACTCCAGATCCCGGTACGGACTCTTCGGAGGCGGATAACCGACATCGACCTGCGCCGACGCAGGCACCGCAAGAACAACCAGACCCAACGCAAGCAACACCTGCCTCATTTCATATCTCCAAGAGTTGTTCCGGTCATCTCCGTCGGCTGCTCGATGCCCATCATCCGTAATATAGTAGGCCCCACATCGCACAACGCACCACCTCCACGGAGCTCTCGCACGTCCTCATCACCGACGATGACGAAGGGAACGGGGCTGGTCGTGTGAGCCGTATGCGGACCTCCAGTTGCCGGGTCGATCATCATTTCTGCATTGCCGTGATCGGCCGTGATCAGCAGTCGCGTCCCCGACTTCTCTGCCGACCTCAGCACCCTCGCCAGACATACATCTACGGTTTCCACCGCCCTTACCGTTGCTTCAATAGAACCGCTGTGACCTACCATGTCCGCGTTGGCATAGTTGCAGAGAGTAAAATCGTGCGACCTCGCCTCGATCGACCTGCATAACACATCGGTTATTCCCGGCGCGCTCATTTCAGGCATCAAGTCGTAGGTGGCGACCTTCTGGCTTGGAACGAGAATACGCTCCTCGCCCCGGCATGCCTCCTCTCGCCCCCCGTTAAAGAAGTAAGTCACATGGGGGTACTTCTCGGTTTCCGCAGTCTTGAGCATTGTACGGCCTTCGCCCGACAAGACCTCCGCGAGTATGCGCGCCATCGATTGCGGCTCGAACGCCACAGGCACGTCGAAGGTTCGATCGTATGACGTCAAGGTTGCCACTGTAACGCGCGGCCTCCGCGAGACGTCGAACGCGCCGAACGAGGGATCGACCAGCGACTGCACCATCTGTCGCATTCGATCCGATCTGTAATTGAAGAAGATCACCGAGTCTCCGTCGCGGATCGGGCCGACAGGGGCGCCATTCTCGACGATCGTTGCCGGGAGCACGAACTCGTCGGTTACGCCGGCGTCGTAGGAGTTCCTTATCACACCCGTTGCAGACGTACCCGCCGGTCCGGCTCCGTCGACAATGGCTCGATACGCCAGCTCCGTCCGGGGCCATCGCCTGTC
>JBKJRW010000194.1:0-9069 GCA_046593165.1 Gemmatimonadaceae bacterium | reverse complement strand
GCGGCAAAGCTAGACTAGTGTGCGTCCTAAAACGATGGGTTTTGGGGGATGATGAGTCAAGCGTGATGCGTTTTCTTGTCCAGCACGGATAGAAATGTCACCGCTGTTACACGGATAGAAATGTCACCCCGGCGTGGTGTCTACTTGTGCACGTCTCTTTGCTAACGCTTCAGCTACCTCGATCCCGGCGCGGAATCGCCACGGATGATCTGATCTCGGTCGGCTTGCTTCGCTCCAGGGCGCCCGGCCGCTCGGGGGCTCGGCCGCGCCGGGCACTTTGCGTTCGGACCACTGAAGCACTTGCTCCACTCCTGACCGGCCGCGATAGATCACTCTCATCTCGCCGTCCTCTACGGTTCGTACCAGGACCCAGGCTTTGGGCGGCATGTCTCGCCTGAGCTTCAGCGACATTTGCTTCGACTTGAAAGAAATCACTCCGTCCAGAGTCACTCGCCGCTCCTCCTCCAGGCACCAGGTATCGGCAGTGTCCTGGGAAGCCAGGATCGGCAGATGGTAATCGGTCGGACTCTCCGCCTGACGCGCAAAGCGCGCGTTGTGGGCGGGAAGATAATTGCTCTCGAGATACTGGTTCACTTCCGCGTGTGTCGATATTCCCTTAAGCCGGAGCTTCTTGATGAGCCTGTCCTGATTCGTTCCGTGGCTGCGCTCGACTCGCCCTTTTGCCTGAGGCGAGGACGCCGCGATCAGCTTGATTCCAAGCCTCGAGCAGACACGGCCGAACTGGGTGGATTCGATCGACGCATCCGGACGCGGCGAGTGGTAGAGGGTCTTCCAGTCGGTGTAGAGCGCCCTCGGCACACCGTACCTGGCGATCCACGCCCTCAACACTCTTATCGCATCCCAGAACGTCTCCTCTCGACCAAGCCCAGCCATCATCGTGCTCGTAGCATCGTCGGTCATCGTCATCATGCATCCCACCGGACCACGACCTTCGAGCCAGTCGTGGAAGCTGCCGTCGAGCTGTACCAGCTCTCCGAAGTGAGCCTTTCGCTCGCGGCGCCGGCGGTGCGGCTCGCGCTTCCTCCGCTTCGACCAGAGACCCTCGGGGCGCATCCAGTCGGTCAGGGTCGAGACCGGGATCTTGAGTTCTTCCTCCTCGTAGAGATGCTCACTCAGGAGCGTCGGCCCAAACCGCTGTCCCGGGCCCACCGCCGCACTGCCGCTAAAGCGCTCACGAATGAGATCAATCACTCGCGCGCGCTCACCCGCGGGACGGGCATGATTCGAACGACGCCCCAGGCTCCGGTGAACCAGACCACCGGCTCCCTCGGCCCGGAACCGGCGGACAAGTCGCTTAACCTGCCGAGCGCTCAGGCACAGCAGATCAGCCGCCTCGCGCGAACTGATCGAACCACTAACGACTCGCTCCATCACTCCCGCCCGCAACAATTCCCGCTCGCTCATCGTCAACCTCTCCAAGCTCCCCCCTTGTCAGAGGGAACATCTTGAAGGGTGACATTTCTATCCGCGAATTAGAGGGACATTATCATCCGTGTATAACACATCGCTCAATGCGGCTGTCCATCAGAGATGGAAATGTCCCTTCCCGGGCTTTACCGGCGGGGCTCGCCTGCTCTTGGCGGTTAGCAGAACTAGCTTCTGCTATTAGCTGATACTGCTAACAGCGAATAGCCGCTTCCGGCGTTCTTCTCGCCGCAGTGCGCCGCAAGGCAGTCCGATCATGATCGAGGACACGATCATGATCGAGGACTTGCGCCACTGGCCTCCGTACCTGACCGCATTCACCTTGAGACATGTCCTGGAAATTCCACACTGCTGACGTCTTCACGGACACGCCGTTTGGCGGCAACCAGCTCGCAGTAATCACCGACGCGCGCGGGCTCACGACCGAGCAGATGGCCGCGATCACGCGCGAGTTCAATTTCTCCGAGACGGTCTTCGTGCTGCCCCCTGAGAATCCCGCGCACACCCGCCGCGTACGGATCTTCACGCCCGGGGCCGAGCTGCCTTTCGCGGGGCATCCGACTGTCGGCGCAGCCTTTGTGCTGGCCGCTACCGGGCTGATCGAGCTGACCGGAAATGAAACCCGCATCACGTTCGAGGAAGGCGTCGGTCCGGTGCCGGTTCTCATTCGGAGCGAGAATGGGCGACCTGTCTTCTCGCAGCTTACCGCGGCAAAAATTCCCGAGAGAGTCGCTCACGCATACGAGACGGCCCACATCGCACAGGTTCTCTCTCTCGACGACAGCGACATCGATGACTCGGGCTCCTACAGCGTCGAGGCGTGGTCGGCGGGAGTTCCTTTTCTGTTCGTTCCGGTGAAGAGTCTCGAGGCGCTGGGGCGCTCGCGCATCAGGGTCGAGCTGTGGGAAAAGTCCCTTCGGGACTCGGCGGCACCGGAGCTCTTTCTCTTCGTCGAAACCGAGAAATCCGCGGCGAGCGACGGCGTTCGCGACGGCGAGGGGGTGATCAGAGCACGTATGTTCGCGCCGTCGCTCGGCATCCCTGAGGACCCTGCAACCGGCGGAGCCTGCGCAGCGTTCGGTGGGTACCTGGCCGGGCGCTCCGCCAAACGTGACGGAATGCTCAAGTACACGGTGCATCAAGGCGTCGAGATGAAGCGGCCGAGCAAGCTCGAAGTGGAGTTGGACATGGAGGGTGGCGAGTTGAAAGCAGTCCGCGTCGGCGGTGCTTCGGTGCTGATCAGCTCCGGAGTTCTGCACGTTGTCTGAAGCTGAAATGCGCTTGTTCTGAGTCCTATTAGCCCTCGCTCAATACAGTCGCTCGAACTGAAGCGATAAAACCGCGATAAAACCGGTTGTTGCGTTGCCGGGTCTCGATCCTGATATTGGCGGCGAACGGCTCACGTCATAGTAGTAGAATGCGATTGATGTTCCCGACCCCTCAGGAGGAATTTCCATGGTTCGACGCATCGTTGCTTCACCGATTGACCAGCGCGCGCTCACTATGGTAGCCAGTACCCGCCGCGGCCTCGCTCGAGTGATCGGAATTTCAACTCTCCTTGTCGCCTCGACGGGTTCCCTCCAGGCCCAGACCGGGACCGTCGCTGGGCGAGTCACCGATTCCGGAAAGTCACAGTCGATTTCCGGCGCTCGGATCTCGGTCGTCGGCAGTCTACAAAGCGTCGCATCGCGGGCTGACGGGTCCTACACGCTGAAGTTGAGCCCGGGCATTCACGTGCTCCGCGCCACCAAGATTGGTTACGGCCCCAGCATCGATACGGTGACAGTCTCAACAGGCGCAACGCTCACCCAGGATTTTGCGCTATTGAGCACGCCAGTCGGTCTCGATCAGATCGTCGTCACCGGCACACGAGCAACTGACCGCACTGTCCTCGAAGCTCCTGTTCCAGTCGATGTTCTGTCCTCAGCCGAGATCGTGCAGACAGGGCGTTCCGAAACGAGCCAGGTCCTCCAGATGCTTGCCCCGTCAATCAACTTCCCGCGGCCGTCCGTGAACGACGGTAGCGACCACGTTCGGCCTGCAACGCTACGGGGACTCGGTCCCGATCAAACTCTCGTGTTGATAAATGGCAAGCGGCGACACACCACCTCGCTCGTCCATGTCAATCAGTCCGTCGGGCGCGGGTCCACCAGCGTGGACCTGAACGCGATACCGGCGAATGCAATCGAGCGAGTGGAGATTCTCCGCGATGGTGCCGCGGCGCAGTACGGGTCTGACGCGATCGCCGGGGTGATCAACATCATCCTCAAGTCCGAAGTAGCGACTGCTCTCTCGTCCAGCGTTGGACGGGCCTTCTCGGAGTACAAAGGTCTCGGTGGCAAGGCATCGTACGATGATGGTCGCGTGCTGCAACTCGATGGCAACCTCGGCCGCACCTTTCTCGGCAACGGTTTCGTTCACCTCAGCGGCGAGTTCAGGGACCGCGAACGCACAAACCGCACGCGCGTTGACACCAGCTCCCAGTGCAATGCCGGCGACGCTCGCTGCACTCCTGTGCCCGCAGGAACCAATATCTACGACGAGAAGCTGAGTCAGAGCTGGTCGGGTGACTCGGAGTCGCGCGACTTCACTTTATTTCTGAACAGCGAGCTACCGCTTCAGTCGGGAGTCCGGCTGTACGGGTTCGGCGGGTTTGGAATGCGCGACGGCCTGGGAGCCGGATTTTTTCGCAGGTCCAGGGACGATCGCACCGTGCGAAGCATTTATCCAAATGGGTTCCTGCCGCAGATCGCGAGCGACATCAGGGACGCATCGGCGTCACTCGGCGCAAAGGGCGTTTTCAGTGACTGGAACTGGGACCTGAGTGGGGGATACGGCGGCAATTCATTTGAGTTCACTATCGAGAATACCGCCAACACTTCGTTAGGTGCCGTGAGCCCGACGACATTCTACGCAGGGGCCCTTCGTCTCAACCAACTGGTGGCCAACCTTGACTTCGTGCGATTGTTCCCGGTGACACCGGTTGGATCGCTGAACGTTGCCATCGGTGCGGAAGCCCGCCGCGATGGATACAAGGAAGAGCGTGGGGACGCGAACTCCTACGCTGTGGGGTCTGCACCGATTCTCGACGGGCCCAACGTCGGGAAGCTTGCTCCTCCGTTCTCGCAGGTGTTTCCCGGATTCAGGCCCACCGATGAGGCAGACGCTTCGCGCACCAACGTCGGCGCCTATCTCGATCTTGAAGCCACTCCGATCAAGCAACTTCTCCTGACTGCCGCCGGGCGCGCTGAGAACTACAGCGACTTCGGGTCTACTGTGGATGGAAAGTTCGCAGGGCGGTTCGAGTTTGTTCCGGGTCTCGCTCTGCGGGGAGCCGTCCAGACCGGATTTCGTGCGCCAACGCTCGGCCAATCGAACTTTTCGTCTGTGGCCACCAATTTCGTCACCATCAACGGGGTGAGTACGCCGTTCGAGATCCGGACATTCGCCGTTGGGAGCGCCGGTGCCGCTTTGCTCGGGGCGAAAGAGCTCAAGCCGGAGCAATCGGTCAACCTGAGCGCGGGATTAACCGCCCGCGCGAGTAACAATCTCTCGTTCTCGGTGGATTACTACGACGTCCAGATCGACGATCGGGTCGTTCTCTCCGGCAACTTCATCGATGTTTCGGTACGAACCCTTCTCGCCAATAACGGGATTCCCGGCGTGAGCGGCGCGCGCTACTTCACGAACGCAATCGACACTCGCACTAAGGGCCTCGACTTGGTGCTCAACTACGGTATGGACTTCGGCTCAGCTGGCCTCCTGCGCTTCACTGGAGGGTACAACCAGAACAAGACCAAAGTGACGAGGGTTTCAGCAACGCCGCCCCAGCTTGCTGCCGTGAGCACGGCACTTTTCGACCGCGTACAACGCGCGCTCTTCGAGAAAGGCCAGCCGAAGAACAGCGTCCGGCTCACCCTCAACCATGTATTTCGCAACCTTACCACGAACCTTCATGCCAGCAGATTCGGGGAGTTCACCATTTTCCAGCCGGCAACCAGCGGTTCGGGCGACACGACGTACGATCCTCAATGGGTCGCCGATGTCGCGCTCTCCTATAAGATTGGCGGTGGCGTAAATCTCACGGTTGGCGCGAACAACGTCCTCGACTCGTACCCTGACACCCTCAAGTCCGCCAATCAGACCCGGGGCATCTACATATTCTCTGGACAGTCTCCAGCCGGGTTCAATGGTCGGTATGGATATGTTCGCGCGGCAGTCGACTTTGCCGCTCTTGCAAGCCCGTTCCGCCGTAGCGCTACGAACTCCGTCACGTCGGACAAGCGGTCGGCATCCAGCAGCCAGCCGTACAGCGGGCGTGCTCGTGGCGTCAATGCGGCATCAACGCAGCTGCACCCGGCTGCAAACCCGCACGCCACTGTTTCGGGGGATCCACCAAGATAAGGCCGGAGAAGCCCCCCGGCTTTCGCGGGTGTGTGAACTCGACTGACCCCGAAAGTGCCACTCTGTGAAAACGGCCCGGCGAATTTTTATCGATTCGCCGGGCCGTTGCATACAGCTCAGTCGCTACTGGAGAATCAGGTAACGCATGCTGCAGTCAGCTATTGCACGAAATTGTAGAGACCGTAGAGCCCGATCGCCGCGCCCGTCACGCCGATAAGAACACCCGCCGTTCCACCGATCACAGCGCCAATGATCAGCGCCGCGCCACCGACGACCATCATCGCCACGTTACGACCTGCGCCCAGCCGCTTGTCGGCCGCAGCCACCGGCTCTGTCGCGCCGGATCGGGCACGCTGAATACCAACCGCGCTGGCGGAAACGGTTGGACCGGCGGCAGCGCGCGTCTGCTGCTGCGACGCAGGCGGTGTGGGCGATTGGGCGACGGCGACGACGGCCGGCGCCGTCAGTCCAAGTACCGTTGCTGCGACGAACGAAATTGTTCTGCGATTCAAAGTGAGCTCCTGTTGCTTCGTTATTTGGTGAATTTAAACGACTGCGCGGTAGCAACCAAGGGAAAGGCCGCAGTAACAACCTTCCCATCCAGCTTGACCTGCACCCACACCCGGTACGCTCCCGGCTTCGGGAACGCATAGGGAAACGACACAGCACCCGAAACCACCGAAGCGTGCGACATCGCCGTCATTGCGGCATCGCTGACCCGCTTTCCAAGCCGCCCCCGAATCGTATCCCCCGGCTGTCTCATCTCAAATGCCATCTGCGACGCCGCCGAAATGGTGCCCATCGGATGCAGATGCACGAACACCGATCCATCCGAGCGTTGCACCACCGCATGCCCCGGCATTCCCATATACGGCTCGAGCGAAGCGGGAGATCCGTCAGCATTCCGCACTTCAAAGCGTAGCGCAGCCGACTTTCCGGCGGCAAGATTGTCCCCGCCACCTGTCCACTCGATGGTAGTGCCATCATCCAGAGTTATCCGCGATCCGGTGCGCCGCTGCATTCCAGTGACCCATGAATCGTCAGGGTTGGTTGTCGCGACAGGCAACTGTGGCGATGCGATCGTTTCGGGCACATCGACTGACGAAACCATGGTATGCGTGAACCCGCTCTCGTGCACGATGTCTGCGAACACCCGGTACCGGCCGGCCGGGAGCGGCGGAAGCAGCACAGGAAAAACGACCGAATCGGCCGTGGAAGGATGAAGATGCGCGAAAGACGTCATGTCCTCGCTGATCACGAATACGTGCATGAGCTTGCCGTGATCTTCAACCAGTGGCGTCCACGACGTGCCGCCGCGCACGCGCCGCCAGGCGCTGTCCGAACGATGGATCCAGCTGGAATCGGCTATCGCAATTTCGAGGATCCGACCACGAGCATCGCTCTTCACGGAGGCTGAAGATTGAAGGGGCTTGTACATATTGCGTTCGTAGTCTGCGTCTTCAGAGCCCCACCACCGCCACCCACCCGCCAGCAGCCCGATCAGGAGGACAGACGTTAGCGCCATCGCAATACGCGCCCGCCTTCTCGTTGCGTCCGTAGGCGGTTCACCCGGCGGCAGAGGCGCCTCGCGGACCGCCGCTCCCACAATCGTAACCAGGCCAGCGAAGAGAAAAAGACCCATCGCCCCGAAACCCCAGGCCATTGGCGCGCCGAGCCCGAGGCGTGTGTACGCGACAACGACGACCGGCACCACAACTTTGCCCTGACCCTTTGCTCCCCTCACGTTGACGGTCACACTGTTCGATCCCCCCGTCATGAACCAGAGCTTCCCCGCATACATGCCGGGATCTCCGACGACCTGCTCGGTTGGCTCTGGTGGTGGAGCTCCACCCGTCGCATCGAACTTGTCGGTCTGAATCGTTACCGCAGACGGCGCATCTCCAGTGACACGCACAAAGATTTTCGCGACTCCGGGAATCACTCCGGCCGGTTGCACCTGCACAGTTACGGGATATGGCCCGGCATTTCCCTGAAACCAGGTGTCCGGGCTTCCAACATGGCCCGAAGCGACAACCAACACCGCCGCCACACCGAAAGTCCGCGCGAAAGTGCGAATCATCGCCGAACTCTCGCCATTCCCTTCCCCCAGGCGAGACCAAGCCTCGCCGAAACGAGAGCCGTTGCCACCGCGATGGCCATCCCAGTGGCAAACCTGCCGAGATCGCGCTTCCCGTCCGGACCGGCATCGATACTCCAATACTGATACCGCCACGGCCCCAGCCGCGAAGAATAATCCCACTGGTCGGCGCCGAAAACGAGGTTCCGCGCGCCCGGAGAAAGCATGAAGTTGGCCCAGTACCAGTGCGCCACAATCATCGCGGCCACAAACGATATCCCAAGCAGAACCGAGAGCGTCCAGTCTCTCCCATCGCCGAATCGCCGAAGCAGGACATCGATCACCAGCGCCGGTGCGAAGAGGAGAAGCGGAAATGCCGGCGGTACCATCCGCGTCACCGGGTTGTAGATCGGCGCCAGCATTGGCGTTGCCGGCACCTGCTGGAGAATCCAGATCGCGAGAATCGAAACCACCATGTAAACGATCGCGATGCGCGTCGCCGGCCACGAAAGCCGCGAAGCCCGCGCGAACGCCACGAGAAACAGCGGCAACAGGACGGCCGTGACACCATAGAATTTTGAGCCGTGCATCTCATTCGCGTACGATGCATCCTCGGAAACGACTGTCGCTGCCATCAGTACGATGGCTGCCGCGGACAACAGGAATACAAACCCGAAGCGACGCCTGTCGGACTCGTTCTCCGCCCGGTTCTGCGCGCCAAGCGCCATCAGCATCGCACCGAGCTGGATCGCGACCATTCCCGAAGCGAGTATGATGTGTGGCGGGCTGATGATCTTTACATCGAGACCGTATGCATTGTGCCACCAGTCGTCGAACGGGGCCGAGGTGATCATCATGATCGTGCCCCAGATGCAGACCCACGCTCCGAGGGGCGCCTGGAAGAATCGCCAGAACCTCACGGAGCGGTTCCGCGCCGCTGTGTCGCCCGCGAATGTCGTGGCGAGGGCCAGGTAGCCGCAGCTCAATCCAGCGACAATCGCCCCCGCCTGTTCGAGCAGGTGCGGTGGCGACCAGAAGGTGTCGCGACCGATTGTGCGATGCCACGAGATGTCCCAGATGAGTCCCACAACGATCAAGACCGATGCAGCCAGCACGGCGTACATCGGCCACTCAGTCGATAT
>JBKJRW010000147.1:0-27850 GCA_046593165.1 Gemmatimonadaceae bacterium | reverse complement strand
GCACGACCCCGCGGAGTGCGAGATGTGCGCGGAGTATCAGAAGGAGTTTTACGCCTTCTCACGGACAGCGCTGCCACGAATCGCCGAAGCGTACCTCGAACTCGCAAAGAGATCGGTCGAGGCGTTCGAGAACGCTAAAATGCGGGGTCGGTTTCTGGAGGACTTACAGGAGGAGAACCAGCGACTTCAGAAGGAACTGGCCGCCCGCGAGGAGGAGATCGAGGAGCTTCAGGCGCAGCCGGAAAAGAAGAAATGGCTCCGCTAGTGCGTCACCTCTAATACCCCATTACGACGGGCTTCTCCGGCTCGGTACCCTGCTGTTCGCAGCGACTGAAATATGCCTGGAGCGCCCGCGTGAACTTCGTCTCGACCATGCGAAACGTCGTCGCCTTGAAGGTGATCTCTTCATTGATCTCGATCACCCTGCCATGCAGCACACCGTCCCTGGTGCGCTCCACGCGCGCACGGTAACCCTCCACTTCGATCAGGAACGGCAGCATGGGGAGTGTGGCATGTCTGGGGCACTACGATCCAGCCGGGGAAAAGGCAACAAATGCAAAGCGCTCCCATCGGGAGCGCTCATCCAAACCGTCGCCATAACCAGAGCCACCGGTCGGATTTGAACCGACGACCGCTCGATTACGAATCGAGAGCTCTACCCCTGAGCTACGGTGGCCAATCAGCTTCTCATGCCCTGGAGCGGACTCGAACCGCTATACCTTTCGGCACCACCCCCTCAAGATGGCGTGTCTACCAATTTCACCACCAGGGCAAACCAATCAGCGCGATACCCTGCGCTTCTATAAAAACGGGGCCGACGGGGCTCGAACCCGCGACCTCTCGAGTGACAGTCGAGTGCTCTAACCAAACTGAGCTACGGCCCCAAACTACAACTGCATCGCCTGACTTAAGGCGAATTCCCCCAAACAACATAGCCCCAAGGGGAATCGAACCCCTCTCTGCACCGTGAAAGGGTGCCGTCCTAACCGATAGACGATGGGGCCGAACAACTCCCTCCATACTTCCGTACAATAGCGCTAACGGGATTCGAACCCGTGTTTGGGCCTTGAGAGGGCCCCGTCCTAGTCCCCTAGACGATAGCGCCACAATCGACCAACCCCCCGAACAGGCCCGGCAGGAATCGAACCTGCAACCGCCGGTTTTGGAGACCGGTGCTCTACCAATTGAGCTACGGACCTACAACCCGATTTTTACTGCAACAACCAAAACTTGAAGCGGGAGGGTGGCTGACGGGAATTGAACCCGCAACCCCCGGTGCCACAGACCGGTGCTCTAACCGATTGAGCTACAGCCACCATGTGCCCTGCGTCTTGCATCTTAATGGGACTACTTCGCCCTGTCCATGTAATCGCCAGTGTTCGGATTGACTCTCACCTTCTCACCGGTCTTTATGAACTCCGGCACGTTGATCGTCACGCCGTTCTCCAGCCTTGCCGGCTTCGCCGATGCATTCTTGGTCGCCGTCTTCATCACGGCAGAAGTCTCGACCACTTCCAGCACCATCGAGTTGGGAAGAGAAATTCCAATCGGGCGACCATTGTAATACTCGGCCTGGATCTTCATGCCCGATTGCATCCACTGCGCGTTGTCGCCCAGCGTCTCCTCATCCATCTCGAGCTGATCGTAGTTCTCGGTGTTCATGAAATGGTACGTGTCGCCACCCTGATACAGGAACTCGAGATCGTGCGTCTCCATCGACGCCTTCTCGATGGTATCGGCAGCGCGAAAGCGGTGCTCGAAATTCGAGCCGCTACGCAGGTTCTTGAGCTTGGCCTGAACCATTGCGCGAAGGTTGCCAGGCGTATGATGCCGGAACTCGATCACGCGGCACGGGTCGCCCTCGAAAACGAGAACCATGCCCCTGCGAATCTGTGTTGCGGGAAATGCCATTGTCCCAAGTCCAATAATTAGCGCCGGCCCCGAGCCTCCCCAACTGGAGAAATCCGGTCGCGGCGCGTTTTAGATCAATTCAAACCAAGCCTTCAAATTTAACCTTTGGCTCGTTTCGAGTAAACCTCCCGTGTCGAGTAAACCTCCCGCACCACCGGCTCGAGCACGCGCCAGACATTGTCAGCCACGATCCACTCGCCCTTCTCATTCGGATGCACCCCATCCGCCTGATTGAACTCGGCCCGCCCCGCCACCCCGTCCAACAGAAAGGGCACAAGCGTCAAGCGCTCCTCAGCGGCGACTTCTCCATACGCCCTCCGAAAACTCGACGTATACCGGGCGCCCAGGTTGGGCGGCGCCTCCATTACCACCAGGAGAATCCTTACCCCCGGCTGCACCGCGCGAATCCGCGCAACAATGCGGCGAAGGTTGGTTTTCAACGAATCCGCATCAAGGGCCCGTAACGCATCATTGCCTCCAGTCTCCACGACAATCACGTCAACCGGCTTTCTCAATGTCCAGTCGATCCGCCGCAATGCGCCAGCCGAAGTCTCACCCGACAGGCCCGCATTCACCGCCACGATCGGGGCACCCGCATCGGCTGCCTTCTGCGCGATCAGGTTCGGAAACGCAACGGCGGGATCCAGACCGTAGCCCGCAGTAAGGCTCGTCCCGAAGAACAGCACCGTAACTTTCCCCGGGCCATCGACCGTAGTGTCGGGTGAGGCCGCACCGGAAGTCGAGCCAGTCGATGCCGATGTATCGCCCCCGTCACGCGCTCCGGCGGTCGTTCTATCCATATTTCGCTCCGCGCTGCACGCTACCGAAGCGGCCAGCATTCCAACTATCAGAGATTTCATGCTCATTGCCAGGGAAGTTACACGGGAATATCGCAGCGGTGACCACCAGCTTGCCGTTCTCCGAGACGTCTCGTTCACAATACCGCAGGGTGGCTTCGTCGCAATCGTCGGACCCTCCGGCAGCGGCAAGACAACTCTCCTCGGGCTTCTCGCCGGACTCGATACACCGACTCGCGGCAAGGTGATCCTCGACGGGCACGACCTGACCGCGATGAGCGAGAACCAGCGCGCAAAACTGCGGGGCGAAAAAGTGGGCTTCGTCTTTCAGAGTTTTCAGTTGATCCCAACCCTCACGGCGCGCGAGAACGTGCAGGTGCCGCTCGAACTCCAGGGCATCGATGGAGCCGCCGCCCGCGCTGACGAACTGCTCGGGCGGGTCGGACTCGCCGAGCGGGGGCATCATTTCCCGATGCAGCTCTCGGGGGGCGAACAGCAGCGCGTCGCAATCGCGCGCGCGTTTGCCAACTCCCCGCGCATTCTCTTCGCCGACGAGCCGACAGGAAACCTCGACGCAGGCACCGGTGTGAAAGTGTTCGACTTGCTCGAGTCACTTAACCGGGAATCGGGATCCACGATTGTGCTCGTCACCCACGACGCGGTCCTCGCGCAACGCGCCGCACGAACGATCCGCCTGAGCGACGGAAGCGTCGTTGCGGATACCGAGGCTGCCGCGTGACTGAACCGACCCGGCAGTACGGCCGGCGCGCATCGCTGAAGCAGCTCGCCGGGCTCACATGGCGAGAGAGCCGCAGCGCACGCAAGCGTCTGCTGCTCTACATGTCTGCGATCTCGCTCGGCGTCGCCGCGTTAGTGGCTATCGACTCGTTCGCCGCAAATGTCACCCGCTCGATCCGCGAGCAATCGCGATCGTTGCTTGGCGGCGATATCTCGTTCACATCCCGCCGTCCGTTCACTCCCGAGCAGAAAGCGATTCTCGATACCGTTGCGGCGAGGTCGAAGGCGCAATACGCGCGAGTCGTCACCTTTCCCTCGATGGCACTCGTGCCGCGGAGCGGTGCGACGCGACTGGTACAGGTGCGGGCGGTCAGCTCGAACTATCCGTTTTACGGCGTGATAACGACTCAGCCGGCAAACCAGTGGCGCACACTCCAGTCAGGAGCAATCGCTTTAGTCGATCCGTCACTCCTTGTCGCGCTCAACGCGCGCGTGGGCGACACGCTCACTCTCGGACTCGGAAAGTTCGTCATCGCCGCGACTCTCAGGGACGTGCCGGGAACACCCGGAGTGGCTGAGATCATCGGACCCCGAGTCTTCATTCCCGAGAGGTACGTGGCCGAAACCCAGCTGCTGCAGTTCGGAAGCACCGCAGAGTATGGAGTACTCGCAAAGCTTCCGGCCTCAGTGAGCCCGGCAAAGGTCGTCACGCCCCTGCGGCCGTCTCTCGACAGAACACAGCTCCGCGCGGTGACAGTCACCCAGAGCGAGGCGAACGCAACGGAAGCGATTCAGCAGCTCAGCCAGTTTATCGGAATCGTCGGCCTTGTTGCGCTGCTCCTTGGCGGCGTCGGAGTCGCGAGTGGAGTGCGCGCGTTCGTGTCACGCAAGATCGATACAGTCGCGATTCTGCGATGTCTCGGCGCGTCGAGCGGTCAGGTGCTCGCGATGTACGTCGCCCAGGCGGCAGCGATGGGCATTCTCGGAGCAATCGCGGGCGCAGCGCTCGGCGTCGCAATCCAGTTCGGTCTTCCATCCGTATTCGGCGACTTCCTGCCAGTCGATGTGTCGGTCTCGCTCGTGCCTTCCGCGCTGCTCACGGGCGTAATAATCGGCGGCTGGATAGCGTTGATTTTTTCGCTGCGCCCGCTTCTCGCTCTTCGCAACGTTTCACCGCTGCAGACGTTGCGGCGCGATGCCGACTCGGAAATTCTGCGGATGCGGTGGAACGACATCCCGCGTATCGCCGTGAATGTCGCGCTCGGGTTGAGCGTGGTGGCGATCGCGTTGCTCCGCGCATCGACAATCAGGCAGGGCCTGTGGATCAGCGCCGCAACTCTCGGTGTTCTTGGCATTCTCACCTTGAGCGCACTGTTCCTCTCGTGGGTCGCGCGCAAGTCGTTGCGCGCGGGATGGCCGTACGTGATAAGGCAGGGAGTTGCGAATCTCTATCGCCCGGCCAACCAGACACGCTCGGTGGTTCTATCACTTGGCTTTGGAGCTTTCCTCGTCACGACGCTGTACCTCGTTCAGTCAAATCTGTTGCAGCGATTCGAGTTCAGCGCAGCGTCGTCGAGCGCGAACCTCGTTTTCTTCGACATTCAGGAAGATCAAGCGGCGGGAGTCGATTCGCTTGTGAGGTCGCGTGGAAAGGTGCTTCAGACGGCGCCCGTCGTTACCATGAGAGTCTCCGCGATTAACGGCCGTACTGTCGAGCAGATTATCGGTGAGTCGCGGGCGAAGCGCACGGCAGACTCACTCGCGCGGGCGAAGGGTGGAGCGGCTGCCGACTCAGTCGATGCGCGCCGGGCAGCGGCTGGGCCAGGGCAACGGCAGTCGGGCAGGCCGGGATGGGCGCTGCGACGCGAATTCCGTTCGACCTTTCGAGACACCGTAACGTCGAGCGAGAAGCTCGTCTCGGGAAGATGGTTCGGCGCTGCGGCTCTCGCGGGGACTGGCGATACGACAGAGATGTCGCTGGAGCGTGACGTAGCAGACGAGCTGAACGTGAAGCTTGGCGACGTGATCACGTGGAACGTGCAGGGGGTAGAGATTCCGGCGCGCCTGACGAGCCTGCGCGAGGTTACGTGGGCGAGATTCGAGCCGAATTTTTTCGCAGTCTTCGCCACCGCTGGGATGCGTGAGGCTCCGAAGCAATACGTGCTTCTGGCGAGCGTTACCGGGGACAGTACTGTGTCTGCGCTTCAGCGCGACGTAGTGTTGCGGTACCCGAACGTGTCGAGCGTCGATCTCACGCTGGTGAAGGAAACCGTCGCCAGGATTGTCAGCAAAGTGTCAACGGCGATTCGGTTCATGGCCCTCTTCAGTCTTGCGATGGCAATTCCGGTACTTTTCAGCGCCGTCGCTGCGACGCGTCGCGACAGAATACGGGAGAGCGTGCTGCTCAAGACTCTTGGCGCAACGCGCGGCCAGATCGTGAAGATTCTGTTGGCTGAGTACACTCTGCTGGGGCTACTTGGCAGTCTGACGGGAATGCTCCTGGCGATTGGTGGCGGGTGGGCTCTGACCCATTTCGTTTTTGAGGCATCGTTCACTCCGGCGATGGTCCCGGCTTTATTGATAGCGGGGGCAATGCTGGGGTTGACTGTATCCATTGGGCTTCTGGCGGGTCGCGATGTTTTCAAGGAGACACCGATGTCAGCGTTGCGGGACGTTTAGAGTATTGGAGGAAAGCGGAGGCGCGCGTATGTTAAACCTCCTCCTTCCTCCAAAGCATTGATGCAACTGTCCGCTGGCGGCCGCTGTTTCCTCCTGCTGTCCTCGTTCACCATTGCCGCGTGCAGCGAATCGACATCGCCGCCGAAGCCGGCTTTGGTTGCTCCTGACCAGACCGTAGTAGCTGAGGGTGTCGCGGGAAGTATTCTCGCGAATTCGCCGAGCTTCGTCGTAAAGGACGCCGGCGGTGCTGCGTTGAGCGGCGTTGGCGTGACAGTCGTCGTCTCGGCCGGTGGTGGTTTGCTTACCGATGCGCCGACCTCTACGAGAAACGGAGCGACGCCTGTCGGCACGTGGAAGCTGGGCAATACGGCCGGCTTGAACAGCGTGACCGTCACCGTCGGCTCGCTTCCTCCGCTTGTAATCAGTGTGACCGGCAAGGCTGGGCCACCGGCATCGGTGTCCGTTGTGAGCGGCGGGACGCAAGTCGTACCTGCGGGTACTGACCTTCCCGTGCCGCCGATCGTCCAGGTGAGAGACCAGTTCGGCAACGGCGTGAGCGGGATTCCTGTTTCATTCACTGTGACTGCCGGGCGCGGCACTGTGTCGTCGACCCCCTCCATCACGGACGGCGCGGGCAATGCTGCTGCTCCTGTCTGGCGCCTGGGCAAGAGTGCCGAGCCCCAGTCGTTGAGCGCCTTGGCTGGCGGGTTCATTACGGTGATATCTGCGATCATTCAGACGAGCTACGACGTTGAGGTTCGATTTTTTGGTCCGCCGATGCCAGCGGCTGCATCGGCTGCGTTTACGGCTGCGGCTGCGCGGATCAGGGGCGCTGTCATCGGAGACCTGCCTAACACAGCGCCGCCAAACGCGCCGATAAATCTCGAACAGTGCGGCGCAACCGGTGTGATCGCGTTCAGTGAAGGCGTTGACGACGTGATCATCTATGCTGCTGTCGCGGACATCGACGGACCGGGCCGTGTGCTCGCTTTCGCGGGCCCCTGTCTCATCCGCTCACCTGCGTCGTCGCCCACCCGGCAGACTGTGGTCGGCGTGATGAAGTTCGATGCTGCGGACCTCGATTCTCTCATCGCAAGGGGAACGCTGACCGATGTCATTCAGCATGAGATGATTCACGTAGTCGGGCTGGGCACTCTGTGGTCTACGAACGGCCTGATAGCTGGTGCCCGCACTCCGGAGACACGCTACGTCGGAGCGCTGGGCGTGGCCGGTTGCGTTGCTCTGGGCGGCGCGACCGTCTGTCCGGGAAGTGTGCCCGCTGAAAACACCGGCAGCGCGGGCACTGCGGATTCGCATTGGAGGGAGACGACCTTCGACTCCGAGCTGATGACTGGCTTTGTGGAGCGGCCACCGTCGCCCGGATTCACAGGCGTGATCAACCCGTTTAGCAGTATGACAATTCAATCGCTTGCGGATCTTGGCTACATCGTGAATTCGGCCAGCGCCGATCCCTACACGATTCCCGGGCTCGCAGCGAGAGCGTTTGGTTCGCAGAATGACGACCGCACCGAGTGGGAACAAGTCGTGCGTCCGCTCATGGAAGTTTCGCGTTCGGGCAAGGTTACTTCGATCAGAATGCAATGACAGTCGAGGACAGAGCGATGATTTCAGGATCGAACGGGTTTTCGCGCACGGCGGGTGTTTTCGTTGCGATTGTTTTCCTCGCCGGTGTCGGCGCCTGCAGCGGTGCCGACAGCAAGTCCGGCGCCGACAGCGTCGGAGTGATCGATACCGTCAAGCCGCTTGGTACATCAGTAGCGGAGAGCCTGAGCATCGACTCGTCCACGATGCAATCGCGTCCCGCGGCACCGTCGCCAACTGGTGAGCTGCCGCCTCCCGGTGGCGAGACTTCCCGGCGGGGGAGCACGATCACGCCGCGTTATCCTGTCACGCAGGATCCTCCACCCAACTTGACCGGAGAGACGAGAAATCCCGGCGGTACGATGCCTCGTTCGCGAGAGCGCGATAGCGCTACCGGGCCGAAGCTGATGATCGACTCGAAAGGAAACGTGACGCCGATCAAGCGCTGAGCGAGTCCCGCTATGCCGGTTCCATGACACGTTTTCACGGATTCGGCGGATTGAGCGGATACGAAACGGAGAGCGTTTCTGAGAGATTCCGCAATTCATGAGGGGTCAGTGCTGGTTTCTTAACTGCTTTCAAATAATTTTTTTAAACGTTTCTGATCCGCTCAATCCGCCGAATCCGCGACCCCTCGTCCTGAACGCCGCATCGCGGCACGCCGGGCGCCGAGAGAGCCAGCACGAGGGCTAGCACGAAGGGCCAGCAAAAAATCGCCGGCCCTTCGACAATGCTGGATCGATTCCCTGCCCTATTGCGATCGCAGAACGATGAGCGCCGCCCCGGTGAAGCTGGCCGCAGTGATACCATCTGTATTGAGCAATCTGAAACTTCGTGCAGGCCCCGATGCCGCCCTCGTGAATCTGAAATAATTCCCCGATCCCGAACGCACCTGCACATTTGATACGACAACGCCCGAGCCGCTCAGGTCCTGAAGCGCGAGAGGGTATACCTGATTCGTCGCTATTCGGCTGACATTGCTGCGCATGTCGTAAGTCTTGTATGTGTACTTCGTCGCGAGCCCCGGTATGCCTGCATCGTCGGCGTAGTTCGCCACCATCCACCCGGCCATGAGTGTATCGAACGGTACGCCGCCGGCCCGCGTGAGGAGATTGTTGACTCCGGTAGTGGGCCCCCCGGCAAGCGCCTTGATGAATGCCTTGATGTTGCCACCGGGCGCGTAGTGATCGGCCGTGTACCGGAGCAGCGCCCACGCGGCTCCACGTGCCGCGAGAGACGAGTCTGCCGTGGCGCTGATGGGCGAGTTCGGCCCGGGGTTCTGCAAATACCGCTGAAACCTCGCGAAGTTCTGGAAGAAGAACGCATTGTAGTCATTGACATTCGTCAGAATCTGACTCGAGGTGTAGTTCCCCGTTTCGTTGAGCCCCTTCAGGGCGCGGCCGTTCAGATCCTCGGCAAAGTGAGCGAGAGCTTCGTCGAGCCAGACATCCTCGAAATCCTGCGCTATTGGGCTTCTGATACGCTCAGAGGCGTTGATCATATGCTGGAGCTCGTGGGCGATGGTGCCGCGCGTCCCCTGCCGCACCGTTGCTGTCGTGCGCTTGTTGCCGTTGATCGCGCCATCGGGATCGGGCGCTAGCACATAGAACACTTCGGCTACGTTGCTCTGCGCGCAGGAACCCGCGCCCGTCGCCGGAAAGAGATCACCGGCGAAGAAAAATCCGCCGACGAACCCACCGGGATTGCCCGCTGGCGTCAGCTTGTTCACTTCTGCCGTATAGAGAATGATCACACGGCCATTGGCATCGAGGTCGAGCGGCGTACCGAAGTAGTCTACGTCGGTTGGGTAAATGAGGTTGTCGAACTCCGTCCCGATTTCCTGGAAGTCGGTATCGGTGAAACCACCAGCCGGAGCAGCGTCGTCGGTGTAGATGATAGCCCGGTTGCTTATGAACCTGGCCGTAGCCGTGACTGTGGTGAAATTGCTGCACGACCTGGGAACCTTGAACGGTGTTTTTTCACCCACGACCGGGATCGCGATGCTGAGGGACATCCTTCCCGGCCCATCCAGGATGCGGCTCGAATAGGATCTGTGCCCAGCGGTTACGTCCAGTTGCTCACGCTCGATGCGGCGGAGCCTGCTCTCGTAAGACACCTGGAGCCCGCTCGACAAATCAACCTGAGTAGCGACAAGCTGTGCGGCGACGCGGTAAGGGTTGGCCAGAAGAGTCGTACTCGGAACGGTCTCGCCCTCATCGGATTTGAGAGTGTACGCATCCAAAACGTCCAGGGCGGAGGCGAGGCTGGCACCAATCACTACATACTGTGTGGCTGCGGCGCTGGTCGCGATTTTGATGCAACCCTTCGTAGCGGATGCGGTCAGGACCCGTACCTGACCCGCAGTGAGGTCGACCGTGGTAGGCCCGCCAACGCATGAGGCGACTGGCGCAATAACCAGAATGGTTGCCGTCCCTTTGACGCCGTCTACACTCCCCTCAATGGTCGCCGTGCCGGCTGATACGCCCCGGATGATGCCAGCGGTGGTCACGGTCGCGATGGCCGGAGTGAGGCTCGTGTACGAGACGGTCTTGCCGGTCAGAGGATTCCCGTTCTGATCCTTAACGATCGCGCTTGCCTGAGCAGTCTCGTTCACGGCGATCGACGCAACCGAAGCGGAGACCTGCACCGAAGTCGTGACCGGCGGCTGAACAGGATCCGTGCCGCTGCAGGCACCGGCGAAGAGTAGTACCAGGAGAAGAACAGACTTTCGCATTCGGGGGCTACTCCTCGCGGATTTTTATGGGGCGGGCAATTGATCGTCGCCCGTGAAAGACACAATACCCGATACACCCGAGAAGGGTCTAACCCTTGGATCGCTCGAGGTTCCGAATCAACGCTACCTTATGTGAGCCGACCCGGCAACATGTTAGACGACGCCAGCGATAGAAAGTTATACGCCTCCTTCCCATCATCAGATGCCTTCATTGACACGGTTTTCCTCGCGGCGTACGTTGGCCGACGAACCCCTTGGCCCAAGTTTTCGCCATCCAAAGCCCCAGGCAAGCCCCCGCATGACCGGCCGTCGCTCCTCGCTCACGCTTTCAATCCTTCTGATAACAGCCTGCGCACCCGCCGTCGCGACGCGCAACGCCGCATATCCGCCCGGCTCGACGCGCCTGATCGGGGCCGCGCACCCGGGTGCAACAGCGGTGCTCTCGAGGCCCGACTCAGCGTGGGTTGAGGCGACGCTCGCGTCGCTCGGCGTTCGCGACCGCGTCGCTCAATTGATTATGCCGTGGGTACCCGGAGAATACGCTGCAGTCGGATCGCCCGAGTACGAGCAGGTTCGCGCCTGGGTCGAGGACGACAAGGTGGGCGGGCTCATTCTCTCTATTGGCCTCCCGCACAGCTACGGTGCCAAGCTCAACCACATGCAGCGGCTCGCAAGAGTGCCGCTGCTGGTGACATCGGACATGGAGAACGGCACCGGCATGAGGCTTGGCGGTTCCTACGCCTTGCCCTCGATGCTGCCGCAGGGCGGCGGCACGGTGTTTCCGCCGGTCATGGCCCTTGGCGCCACTCGATCCGACGACCTCGCGTACAAACTGGGTCTCGTGCTTGGCGCCGAAGCGCGGGCGGTCGGAGTACACATGTCATTCGGGCCCGTGCTCGACGTTAACTCCAACCCGCTCAATCCGATCATCAACACCAGATCGTTCGGGGAGGATCCGAAGCTCGTATCGCGACTTGCCAGCGCCTATATCAAGGGAGCGAAAGAGAATGGCCTGATGACAACGGGCAAGCATTTTCCCGGTCATGGAGACACGGACACCGACTCGCACCTTCTCCTCCCCACAATTCGCGCCAACCGGGCCCATCTCGACGCGGTCGATTTTCCTCCGTTCCGCGCAGCCGTAGGCGACGGCATTGACGCCATCATGACGGCACATATAGCAGTTGCCGGCATACTCGGCGACAGCGCACCGCCGGCGACGCTGTCCCCATACTTCATGACGGACGTCCTGAGAAAGGAAATGGGCTTTCGCGGCCTGCTGGTCACCGACGCGATGACCATGGGAGGAGTCGCGAACCGGTACGGCAGCACCGAACCGCTCGTGCTGGCGCTCATTGCCGGAGCAGATATCCTGCTCATGCCGCGCAATGTCCGGGACGCGATCAACACTGTTACAGCCGCAATCGAAAGCGGCCGCATCCCACAATCGCGAATCGATGAATCGGTGCGCCGGGTACTTCGCGCAAAGGCCCAGGCCGGGCTCCGGTCGGGCAGACTCGTTGACCTCGACGCAATCGACACCATAGTGAACACACCGGCTCGATCCGCGATAGCTCGCGAGGTGGCCGAGAAGTCGATCACTCTCGCTCGCGATGATCGCGCGCTGGTTCCACTGGCCCGCGCACGCAAAAAACTTCTCTCCATCACGTACGCTGAAGCAAGCGATCTCGTCGCCGGACGCGTGTTCAACCAGGAGCTGCGGCGCGGCGGATTCAACGTGACCGCGGTTTCCGTCGACTCACGTTCGACTCAACAGGAACTGGACGACCTCCGCGCGCGCGCGGATTCGGCCGACGTCATTGTTACTTCTGCATACGTTTTTCCACGCGACGGGAGAGGGTCCATCAGCGCGGAGGGTGGATTCCCCGCACTGGTGAAGCAACTTGCCGAAACCGGCAGGAATCTCATTGCTATCTCGTTCGGCAGCCCTTACCTCGTCAGCGCCTATCCCACCGTGCCTGCATACCTGTTGGCATGGGGCGGCGCACCAGTGTCGCAGCGCGCAGCAGCAGCAGCTCTCTTGGGCGAGGCAGCGATTTCCGGACGCCTTCCCATTTCCATCCCTCCATGGTTCAAGAGCGGCGACGGCGTCGACCGCGCTCCCTCTACGCCGCAACCATTGCAATGAAAGGAACGACCTCAGCCTCAATTCTTGCCGCAGCTCTTGCTGCCTGTACTCCCAACGTTTCACAAATGCCTTCGCCGGTACGGATCGAGACAGTGACCACACTCATTCGGGCCAAACCATCAGAGGTCGGCATGCGCCACGACCTTGGATCGACGCTGGATTCCCTGATGAAAGTCGCACTCGCCGAACATGTCGCACCCGGCGCGTCGCTGGCGGTGGGCAGGCATGGACGCATCGTGTACATGGAAACCTTCGGCCGCCTCGACACTGCCAGTTCATCGCCCGCAGTGGATGAGAATTCCATCTACGACATGGCGTCGCTCACGAAAGTCATTGCGACCACCACGGCGGCAATGATTCTTGAGGAACAGGGGCTGCTGGACCTCGATCGCACCGTTGCGAGCTACGTTCCCGAGTTCAACGCGCCGGACAAGGCAACCATCACCGTCCGCCACATCGTCACGCACTCGGGGGGACTCGAGGCCTTCGCTCCACTTTACAGGCAGTTCAAGGGGCGCGAGCAATATCTCGAGCAGATCAATTTGAGGCCGCTCAAGTCTCTGCCCGGCACCGCAACTGTGTACAGCGACTGGGATCTGATTCTCACTCAACTCATTATCGAAAAGATTACCGGGCAGACTCTCGATCGCTTTGTGGCCGAGAGAATATTCACCCCCCTGGGAATGGCGAGTACAATGTTCGCTCCCGACAGTGCCGCGTACTGGACGAGAATCGCTCCGACGGAGATCGATTCGGCGCGTGGCGGTCTCGTGCGGGGCAAGGTGCACGACGAGAATGCATGGGCAATTGGAGGAGTCGCAGGGCATGCCGGATTATTCTCCTCGGCGCGCGATCTCACCGTGTTCGCCCAGACTTTGTTGAACGGAGGCGAATACAACGGTGTGCGCATCCTGAAGCCGGCGACGCTCGCTCGATGGACAGCGCCGCAATCGCGTACGTCGAGCCGCGCGCTCGGTTGGGACACTCCGTCCACGAATTCGAGCTCGGGCAACCATTTCTCCCCCCGTAGCTTCGGCCATACCGGATTCACTGGCACTTCAATGTGGATCGACCCCGAGCGAGGTCTATTCGTGATTCTCTTGACCAACCGCGTAAACCCGAAACGCGACAACCAGCGGCACATCCCGCTCCGTCGCGCTGTTGCCGATGCGGCTCAGAAATCGATTGTCGACGCTCCGCTGACTGACTGGGAGGCGCGCCGATGACGATTCAGGTGCGCGAGCGCGTCGAAGTCGTGATAGCCGAGTACGACGAGATCGCAAAGCAGGTTGCCCTTCGGATTGCAGAGGTGATGCACCAGCGAAGAGGTGAAGGAAAGGTGCCGGTGCTGGGGCTGGCGACGGGAAGTACGCCGATCGGAGTGTACCGCGAGCTTATCAGGATGCACCGCGAGGAGGGGCTCGATTTCTCCGATGTCGTGACGTTCAATCTCGACGAATACTATCCGATGCGTCCCGACAGCATCCACAGCTACTACCGCTACATGTGGGAGAATTTGTTCGACCACATCAATGTGCGCCCCGGGAATGTGCACATTCCGAACGGAGCGGCGGCGCGTGATCAGCTCACTGCGGAGACGGCGGCGTACGAGCGGACAATTCGCGACGCGGGTGGCATCGATCTCCAGATTCTTGGAATCGGCAAGACTGGACACATCGGATTCAATGAGCCGGGATCGGGAATCGACTCGCGCACCCGCCCCATCGCGCTCGATACGATCACGCGGCGCGACGCGGCAGGCGATTTTTTCGGAGAGGATAACGTTCCCACCGAAGCGATCACCATGGGTGTCGCGACGATCATGGAGGCGCGGGAAGTCGCGCTCATCGCGACTGGCGAGCACAAGGCCGCGATAATTCGTCGTGCTGTCGAAGGCGAGCCCGCTCCCGACGTCGCAGCGACGTATCTCCAGATGCATCCGAATGTTGTGTTCTACGTAGACCACGCGGCGGCCGCGGATCTCACCCGCGTGAGAACGCCATGGATAGTCGGCGAAGTGGAATGGACGCGCGATCTCGAGATTGCCGCGGTGATCTGGCTCAGCGGGGAGACGCACAAGTCGATACTGAAGCTCGACAGTCTCGACTACCGGGAGAATCACCTCAGCTCGCTCCTGGCGCGCTACCAGCAGGCGGGGCCGCTCAATGGCGAGGTTTTCAACGCCCTGATCTCAAAGGTGAGAGGCCGGAGCAAACTGCCATCCGGGCGCAGCATCATCGTGTTCTCGCCGCACCCGGATGACGACGTGATATCAATGGGCGGGATGCTGAACAAGCTGCATCAGAATCAAAACCGCATCATCGTGGCATATCAGACGTCGGGCAACATCGCGGTATTCGATCACGAGGTACGCCGGTACGTCGACTTTCTGCGCCGGTTCGACCGGGACTTCGCGATGGCCGACACGACGACGCGGGACCTGGTCGAGAAGGTCGAGAGTTTTCTCGCAACCAAGATGCCGGGTCAGGTGGACGTCCCCGAGGTGCTGACTATCAAGCGCGGGATACGCGAGGCCGAGGCGGTGTCTGGAATCGAGACGTTCGGCATGCACCGCGATCAGGCGAGATTCCTGAATCTTCCGTTCTACCAGACGGGAAAAACGCGAAAGGATCCGATTGGGCCGGAGGATGTGCGTATCACTCTCGCGCTTCTCGAGGAGCATCGCCCGTCATTGATTTTCGTGGCCGGTGATCTTTCAGACCCCCATGGCACACATCGCATGTGTCTCGAGACGGTCGAGGCAGCGCTTGCGCAGTACTCGGGTGAAGCACCCGACATATGGTACTACCGCGGTGCCTGGCAGGAGTGGGACGTGAAGGAGGCAGACGTTCTCGTGCCGTTGTCAGAAGATGAACTCAGGTGCAAGATCCTCGCAATCTTCAAGCATCAGAGTCAGAAGGACAGGGCTCCATTTCCCGGTCAGGATGACCGCGAGTTCTGGCAGCGCGTGGACGAGCGGAACAAGAATACGGCGGCTGTCGTCGACCGACTCGGGCTACCGGAGTACTTCGCGATGGAGGCTTACGTTGTGCGGCGCGAAGGCAGGCGGGTGGAGCCTGAGCGAGTCGCAACCAGCGCCTTAGGTGCGCCGGGGGCGGTGGCGGAGGCCAGGCCGCGCGCTCGCTGAGCAGGGATGTGAACTGTCGGCTTTAACGTCAACATCCTTTTTTCTTTGTTACGCTCCTGACACGATCCTTCCCTCCGACAATACCATCCGCCTATCGGTGTACTCTCTCGCGAATTCCGTATCGTGAGTCGCAATAAGAAGCGCCCTCCCCTCCCGCGCGAGATCGCGCAGCGTCTCGCCCAAAGCTCCACGACGCGCGGGATCGAGCGCAGATGTCGGCTCGTCCATCAGCAGCACGATCGGGCCCGGCGCGAGTGCACGCGCAATTGCCACTCGCTGCGCTTCGCCTCCTGACAACTCGCGCGGCAACGCATCCCCGCGATGCCCTACTCCGAGCGAATCGAGAAGAATCCGTGCCGTGGACTGGGCGCGCACCACGTCCGTGCCTTGAGCGTGAATTGGCGCCAGCGTGACATTGTCGAGCGCGGTCAGGTGCTCGAACAGTGAGTGCGCCTGAAACACCATTCCTACCCGGCTTCTCAGCGATCGTAACCGCGATTCGCGGGGAACCGGCCCCGGGACGAGCGAGAAATCCCCGACGTCGATTCGGCCTGCGCTCAACGGCTCGAGCGCGGCGATCGCTCGCAGTATTGTCGACTTCCCCGCACCGGATGCGCCGAGCAATCCGCAAATCTCCCCCGGCGCGACCTCGAGATCGACTCCATACAGTATCTGCCGCGCACCGCGCCGCATTTCGAGGCCGACAATAACGACCGCTGCGCTCACGCCGCGCTCCATCTGCGCTCGAGCCGCCGCGCAAACCGCGATAACGGAAGTGAGAAAGCCAGATACACCGCAGCGCAGAGAATGCCGGGAATCACCCAGCTTCCTGTATTGGTCGCATAGATCGCCGTCTGCTTGGTGAGCTCGACAACCGTTATCACTGATACGAGAGAGGAGTCCTTGAGCAACGCCACGAAATCGTTCGTCATCGGAGCGAGAGCGAGCCGCAAGGCCTGCGGTCCACGAACAAGGCGGAAGATCTGCGCCTCCGATAGTCCGAGAGTGCGCGCCGCCTCGAGCTGTGCCCTGCTGATCGCTTCGAGAGCGGCGCGGTAGATCTCGGATTCGTACGCCGCGTAGTTCAGACCGAGGCCGATGACGGCAGCTGCAAACGCCGGAAGGCGAACGACACTCGAAAGCCCGTAGTAGATCACGAAAAGCTGGAGCAAAACCGGAGTTCCGCGAATCACTTCCACATAGACGGCCAGCACCGCACGCACTGTCCGGCCTCCGTAAACGCGCCCGGCAGCGACACCGAGTCCTATAGAAACGGCGATCGCCATCGCCAGTAAGGAGAGGACTGCGGTGATACCCGCAGCGCGAAGGAGAGATGGCAAATAGGAGACGACCGTCTGCAGGGTGGAACGCCGATCCCTCCGCACGGTTTCAACGCTCGGGCCTTCGGCCAGAACGCGGGCGAAATGCAACGCCTGTGAATCGTCCCACACGTTCCACGATCGAAACGTTTTCTCCAGCGTGCCATCGCGCATGGCCGCCCGCAGAATCGCATCGACCGAATCGCGAAGGGCGGTATTCCCCTTGGCGAGAACTCCGACGTAATGACCGACAGCAACCGGTTCCTCCTGAATGACAAACCCCGGCGCACGCGTGAGCGCTCGCTCGGCGATCACATGATCGAGCAGCACTGCGTCAACACGACCGGCGAGAAGATCGGTGTAAGGATGAACATCGTCGTCGTACGACACCGGAATCACGCCCGACTTCCCCCGGGCCTCGAGAAGAATGTCATACGCCATTGTGGACCCGAGCGTCGCGACCCTGCGTCCTGCGAGATCCTGCAGCCGCCGGTATCTGTCGCGATCGACTGCGCGAACTGCCAGCACCTCACGGAACTCGAAGTAAGGCAGTGTGACCGCCTTACGCTCGCGCAGTGCCGGGCGATCCTCGACTCCCGACATTCCGATGTCGAAGTCGCCCCTCTCCGCCGACGCTTCGATTGACGCCCAGGCGACCTGAACGAATCGCGGCTCGCGGCGCAGTCGCTTAGCAATCACCTCGGCCACTTCTACATCGAAGCCGCGAACCTTCGACGGGTCGGTGCCATCGGCCTCGACGAAGGGCGCGCCACCTTCTGCGTCGCCTCCCCAGCGAAGAGGAACACGGCTGGGGCCTTCGTCAGTCCGCGGCGGGGCTGAACAGGCGCACAATAGCGCCGCCGCGAATATGAGTGCTTTCAGGCCGACACGGCCGGCAACGCGGCTCTTGCCTTGAGCATGGTGGCAGGATCGTCGCTGATGATTCCATTCACACCGGCAGACCAAAGACTTTTTGCTACTGCCGGATCATTGATCGTCCACACGTGCACCGTGCAACCGTGCGAGGGAGCAACCTGGGCGAACCGCTTCACCGGAATTGGTAGCCCGTAATAATTCAGGGGAACACACAGCGCCCGATAGTCAAACGGCGTGACTGGCCGATCGAGCAGGACTTCCGCCATCAAACGGGTAACTTCCGCCCGCGCGGCTCCGGCTGCGATCGACGATCCGGCGAACACTCTTACCGCGCGGATGTCCATCGCGTCCACGAGAGTCCGCTCCTCGGCCCCGTGCGCCTCGATGGACGTTCGAACGCCCGTGGCTGTGAGAGCTGTTTTGATTTCGATCAGGACAGGTGTTGATGGAAATGCCTCGAGCACTTCATCCAGCGAGGGAATGCGATGACCCTTGCCACGGTAGGGAAAGGACTTGCCGCCATCGCTCGTGTATCTGGCACCCGCGTCCAGCGTCCGCAGCTCTGCGAAAGTCATGCGGGCGACCTCGCCACTCCCGTCGGTTGTTCGATTCACAGTCGCGTCGTGATGCACCACGGGAATGCCATCGGCGGTCATGCGGACGTCGAATTCGATCGCATCCACACCGAGCGAAACCGCCTGGGCGAATGACTCCATCGTATTCTCAGGCGCGTAAGCGCGGTTACCTCGGTGCCCAATCACTGGGCGTGCACCGGATTCGAGCAGAATGTTCATCGAGTAACGTAAAAGCAAACGGAGCGGTGCACCTAACTTGGCGCACCGCTCCGTTCTTTGGAAAGGTACTACGCCTTTAGAACGTCACCTGCAACCGGGTCAGGATCAGGCGACCGATCAGGCCACCCTGAGCAAATTCCTGATGCCTGTCGTCGAGCAGGTTGGTGCCGTTTATCGCGATGAGCACGCCGTTGAGAGACGGAGGCCGGTACGATATGCCCGCGTCGAGCAACGTGTACGGCTTGATGTTTCCAGAGATGAACGACAGCGCCTGGAAGCCGTCCACGTGACGCTCACGAACCTCCCCGCCCCAGCCGTTCGACTCGTTGCGGTACTTCACCGTGAACGAGTGCTTGTTCGCCGGTGCGTTGAGCGAGATATCCTGCACGCCGCCGACTTCCGATTTCGGGAACAAGTTCTTGTTCACGTACGAATACGTTCCCTGGAGCGAGAAGCCGCGGTCGAGCAACAGCTCGGCGCCCAGGTCGCTGCCCCACACGTTGAGGTTTCCGAAATTGCGATAGGTGACGATCACGTCCGAGCCAGACGACAGCGACTCGCTGAAGTTGACCACGCCGAGCGGAACGCCCCTTGCGACTGTGCTGCCGGAAACACCGCCGAGCGCGCCCGCAATTGTCGGTGCAAGGGCGCCAATCGTCGCCGCTGGAACTCCGATCGCCGCCAGCTTGCCGGCGATGAAACCGCCGAGCGTTGCTGCGTCGAGAAATACGTTCGGGGTCTCAATGATGAGTGGACCAACGAAGTTCTTCCGGTTTTCATGCCAGACATCGAGCGAGACCTGGAGACGATTGCTGATGATGCCTTTGTAGCCGCCCTCAATCGTGCTGTGAATGGTTGGCTTCAGGCGCGCCACATCCCGCAGGTCCGTGGGTAGCACATCCGTAAATGTGGAGTTGCTGTTCAGGATGCGGAGCTTCGTGCCAACCTCGGCGATCGTCGGCTGTTGCGCCGCGAGATAGCTGACGAGGCTGGCCGGCACGCCAGCGGCGACAAGGCCGGGGCCAGCGGCGGCGAATGCCGCCTTGTAGAGGAGCGCGGCCTGGGCGGGCAACGTCTGCACTGCAGCGGTGCCCGTGAAGGCAGTGGGAACCTTCATGCAAAGCCCATTACCCACGCCGCCCGTGCAGGCGCGACTGAAACTGAAGCCGCCGACGGGCACGCCGAGAGCGCGCACGCCGAACAGCTTGGTGCCGGTGGACGGGATTCTGTTGGCTTCGAGATCGAGGAAGAGGTTGTTGGTGCTCGGAGTCGAGAACGCGCGGTTGTACGTGAGGCGGAGATTCTGGTTCTCGACCGGCTTGAACACCATCGCGAGCCGCGGTGAGAACACCGACTTTTCGAGTCGACTGTGTTTGTCAACACGAGCGGCGGCAGTGAGTTGCAACATCGATGAAATGTCGGTGACGGAATGGATGTATCCGCCGTTCTCGGTAATATCGTCGTCATCCTCGTTGCGGCCGTTGATCGTGCCCTCGGACTTCGGCATCGTGTTGATGTAATCGTAGCCGTAGAGGAATCGCTGGCGTGTGCCAAGGTTGAAACCGTGCTGTACTTGAGCCGCGAGCTGTGAGGACTTGTCGATGATGCACGCCCGGTCAGTCACGTCGGGACAATTCGTGGTCGGTCTCACCGCGCCCAAAAGGAAGGTCTTGCCTGCATCACTTTTGTTGACAAAGACCTGCGCGAACAGATTGCTCACCCGCCCGCGCAACTGGTAAGTCTGATAAACCCAATCCTTGATCTGGGCTGCCCCCAGGCCGGTGGGCTCGACGGCGCTACCTGCCTGACTGCGGCCGTAGGTGGCAATGATCTCGCTCGCCGGAGTCGGACGAAAGTCTGCGCGAACTTCTCCGCCCTGGCGATTGACGTCACGATCACGGGACTTTTGCTCACCAATCGTGTCAGTCGGAACGAAATCCCACTCTCTGCCGCGGAACGCATCGTAGGTAGCCTTGACACCGAACCTGGCTGTCGGAGCCCACGCGGTGCGTACTGATCCACGCAACGCGCTCTGGTTCCCGCCGTCAACGGTCACCGTAGTGCCTTGCGTCGCAAACGGCGATTTCGTGACAATCGCCATCACTCCGCTGGCCGTGTTGGGGCCGTAGAGCGCGGCACCTGGCCCAAGAACCACTTCGATACGCTCGATGTCCTCGCTGGTCGTCGTGGACAGATAAGGAATGTTTACGCGGAGAGACGGAACGAACGCGAACCGATTGTCCGTGAGCGTGAGGAGCGCGCCGGAAAAAATATTATTGAAGCCGCGCGCCACGATATTCGACCGCATCAGGCCGCCGCGCGCTACGTCGATGCCCGGCAGCGCGACAACGTGATCGGCCACGCTTGCAGCAGCTCTCTCGTTGACCTGGGCCGTAGTGACGACTGACACCGACGCGGGCGCGTCGATGACTTTCTCAGGTGCTCTCGAAGCGGTCGTGACGACCTGCTCGAGCTGCGACGCAATCTGGCTGAGACTCAGGTTCACGGTGGCCGATGCACCCGCTCCCACCTGAACGTTGTCGGCCTGCTTCTGCGCATAGCCTACACGCCGGGCACGAACGGTGTAGCTGCCGGCCGGCAGATTGGACAAACGGAACGCCCCGGTCTCGTCGGCCAAGCCTGACGCCGCCGTACGAAGTCCGGAAATCGCCTGGACGATTGCGCCCGACACTCCCTTGCCGGTCTCGTCCGTGACTCTTCCCGAAATTGTACCGTTTTGAGCGGCTGCGGGCATGGCAAAAACCATAAAAGCCAGAACGAGCAACATTCGTATCCGGTTTGCGGACATCGCGTACCTCGAGTTACTAGTTGATTGATTGCGGTAGGCTTGGCGCACGGCTCAGCCCCCAACATGTGCGCCATAGCTAAGGGCGGAAACCGATGCCGTCAAGACTTTATGCCCATTCTGCTAAACACCCGTACTTGCCGCTGACATCCACGCCGATAATCTTCCACTTACGGAGGATTAAATAATCGATGAGCGCAGCCGTCCAGTCGCATTCAGACACGTCGTCGTTAGACCGGCCCGACCCGAGCACGCCGGCAATCGAATCGACAGTCGCGCCCCCCGTGCCCGCCCGCGAACGCCTCCTGTCGCTCGACGTATTTCGAGGACTGACTGTCGCCGGAATGTTGCTCGTCAACAATCCGGGAACATGGAGCGCCATCTATCCCCCGCTCGAGCACGCCAAGTGGCACGGATGGACGCCAACTGACCTGATCTTTCCCTTCTTTCTGTTCATTGTTGGAATCACCACCCATCTGTCGCTCACGGCGCGCCGCGAGCGAGGCGACGACGACAGCGTCCTTGTCAAGCAGATTCTCCGACGCGGATCGATAATCTTCCTCCTCGGTTTTCTCATGTCGGCGTTCCCCTTCTATCAATGGGGAACCGTCGCAGGAATGAACGACCCTTCCCTATGGGACCGAATCGTTTATCGGGCCGAGCATGTGAGAATCCTGGGCGTCCTTCAGCGGATCGGCCTGGTTTACGTGTTCGCGGCGTTGCTCACGCTGAAAACAACTCTCAAGCAGCAGGTCGTGATACTGGCGGTACTACTATATGGATATTGGTTCGCGATGACGCTGATTCCGATTCCCGGTAGGGGCATCGGTGCGCTGCTGCTGGACAATCCGGGCGAAACTCTCGCCGCGCATCTCGACCGTGCAATTCTGACCAGGAACCACATTTGGGGCGGAAGTGTCACTTACGACCCTGAAGGCGTGTTTTCCACGATTCCCGCGATTGGAACGGCAATGCTTGGCGTCATCGCTGGCCGGTGGATAAGACAGCCGCTCTCGTTGATGGAGCGGATCGCCGGGCTTTTTGCGGCGGGATGTCTCGCGATGGTCGCCGGGCTCATGTGGCACTGGTCGTTCCCAATCAACAAGAGTATCTGGACCAGTTCGTACGTGCTCTTCACGGCGGGCATGGGATGCGCGACCCTGGCGACGATCATGTGGCTGACCGATGCCCACAAGGTACGGTGGTGGACAAAGCCATTCGTTATCTACGGCGTCAATCCGATCATCGCGTTCGTTGGCTCAGGCGTCCTCGCGCGAATCATCTACACGCTGTGGAAGGTGCAGTACGAGGGCAAGCCGACACCGGTCGAGACGGTGATATACAAGGAGGTGTTCGCGCCATTTCTCGAGCCGCGCAACGCATCGCTGGCAATGGCGTTCGCGACAGTCCTCTTCTGGCTGGCAATACTCGCTGTGCTCCACCGGAAGAAAATTTTCCTTAAGGTCTGACCAGAGTCGAAAACCGGGTTTAACACGGAGACACGGAGACACGGAGACACGGAGACACGGAGAGCCGGAGAGCCGGAGAAAACCGGAGGCTCCTGAAAACATCATCGATGCGATTCGCACCGCGATGTTCATCTCATGTTTTTTGACAAGTACGGTCGCACGTCGTTCCACAACCCGTGCTATCTCGGTCGCTCCGTGTCTCCGTGTCTCCGTGGCCAGTAGCCGTTTTTACCGACTCCCGCTATTGAGCCGCCGAAGGGCCTCGCCCAGAGCCTGAATCTCGCGACCATACGCGGCCCAGTCTCCAGACCGCTGCGCCGCAAGAGCACGATCGTATCGCGAGCGCGCCTCGGCGATCAACCCAGTATTAGACGGCGAAACAGTCGGGCGGACCGGGGCTGGAACGGCACCGGCTGAATCCTGAGGCTGCGCCGCCGCCGGCTGGTCTTCATTTCGCGGAACGTCTCCGCCAAAGAGAGTTGCCAGGCCCGCCTCGAGAGTTTCCCGCATCACCACGCGGTTCTGATACGCGACCACCACGCGCTTGAGCTCGGGAATCTTCCCGCCCTCGGCACGGAGATAGATTGGCTGCACGTAAATGAGCGCCTCCTCGATCGGAATGACGAGCAGCTCGCCGCGAATTACCTCGGAGCCGCGCTGATCCCACAGGGTAAGCTCGCGCGAGATCTCAGTGTCCTGATTGATGCGCGACATGATCTGGCGCGGGCCGTACACGAGGCTCTGCTTCGGGAAACGATAAACGCGCAGCTTGCCGTAGTTGTCCCCATCGTTCCTCGCGATCATCCACGACGCGAGGTTGTCCTTCCCCTTCGGGGTGAAGGGTGCCATGTAGATGAACTCCGCGCCCTTTTCCTCAGGCAGCTTCATCACGATGTGGCGCATGAACCGGCGATCGTTAGCCGCCTCCTCTCCCACCGCCGGAATCTGCCACTGATCCTCGCGGTGATAGAACGACTCGGCCGCATCCATGTGATACGTCCCATAGAGCTGCGTCTGCACGCGAAACAGATCCGTCGGGTAGCGCATGTGAGCGCGGATGTCAGCCGGCATCGAGCTCGCTGGCTTGAGCAGCTCGGGGAATATCTTCGAGTAAGTCCTGATCAGCGGATCTGCGGCGTCGATGACATATGCCTCGACCGACCCGTTGTAAGCGTCGATGACAACCTTGACGCTGTTCCGCATGTAGTTGGTTCCGTCGCTAAGCCGCTGCGAGTACGGGTATCTGTCAGTCGACGTATATCCGTCCAGCATCCACTTCAACTCGCCGTTCGCGGCGATGACCATGTATGGATCCTGATCGAAGGTAAGAAACGGAAGGGCCATCCGCGCGCGTTTGGCTATCTCGCGGTTGTAAAGAACCTTGCTTTCCGCCCTGATGTCGCCCGAGAGCAGGATGTTGAGCGCTCCGAATCGCATCGCGAACATCGCGCGCTTGAAGAACCCACCTACACGAACGCCCCCCGTGCCCGAGTAGCGTGTCTGGATATTTGCGTCGCCGGCGGGATAGTCGAACTCCGCCTGCCGGGTGTTGACGAAGACGTGCTCGTTCGTCAGCTCGCCGTAATAGATTCCCGGCCGCGTCACCTTGAGCGAGACGGACGATGCCGGCGGCAGATCCTTGATGAACAAAACCGGCAGGCCTTCGGTGGTTACTTCGTTGACCGGACCGAGCGTGAGCCCCATCCCGTGCGTGAACGTCAGGTGCTGGTTAATGAAGCTGCGCGTAGGCAGCGATGCCGTGTTGAGCTCGCGGGGGGACAGCAGCACCTGGCGGTACCGACCGTTGATGATGTAACGGTCGTCATCGACCGAGACGAAATCGTAATAGGTCCGGATCTCCTGGAGCTGACCGAATGTCTGGAGCAACGGATCGCGGTCCCAGAGGCGGACGTTTTCCACTGTCGAGGCATTGGCGCGGACATCGGCGAGCGTGAGAGTCGCGTCGCCGTTCAGCGCCCGTACCTCGACCTTGTCGAGCCCCCATGCCGTGCGTGTCGCCTTGATGTGGTTGAGCAGTTGAGGCGCCTCGCGGGTGAGCTCCGTCGGAGCGACCACAAACCTCTGCATTGCCCACGGAAACAGCCCACCGACGACGAAGGCCACCGCCACATACCCGGCGAACGATATGAGCGTGAACCAGACGATCTTTCGGCGCAGCATTCCAAACACAACAAGCGCCGCGCCGATGAGGGCGGTCACCGCCGTGATGTGAAGCGCCGGAAGATTAGCATGCAGATCGGTGTAGCTCGCTCCAACGAGTGGCCCCGTCGTCGAGTACATCAGCTCTGGAATTCGTACCAGCCATATCTGCGTAGCCGTAAGCAGCAGGAACGCTACCAGAAGGGCCGCGACATGCTTGTCGGCCGGTGGCTGAAGCCCGATTCTCTGAGGAGGCAGAACGACCCGTCCTCTGAGAAGGTGAAGAAAGAGCGATGCAAGGAGAGTGAATATCACGAGCCCGCGAAGCATTCCGATGGCGGTCGCGACAGCGGGAAGCACGAACACGTAGTACCCGACGTCCCTAGCGAACACAGGATCGACGACTCCGAACGTGGATCGGTTCACCAGTTGAAGGACTTCCATCCAGCTTCCCGCCGCGCTCATCCCGAATAGAAGCGCGACCACAGCGCCGACCGGCGCCACTACCTTGGACAGCGATCGGCCGATGTCTATGGGCGGTAGGTCGGGGCTCACGCGCCAGAGAACCGGCGTTTTGGACAACCCGCTCGCTGCGTACCGCGCGTTGAGCGTGATGAAGAGATACGCCGTGAGCGTGCCAACTACGAACAGCAGAAATTTGGTCAGCAGCTCGGTAGTGAAAACCGCCTGATAACGGATCTCGCGAAACCACAACCAGTCGGTAATGAAGCCGACGACGGTTGGAACCGCGCCGAACAGGAGGAACACGACACCGATGATCCACACAGGGCGGAGCAGGCGCATTGTATTTACCGGAAAATTTATGTACCCCACGGGCGACGGCGTCGCCCATGGCTCAACTCATCTGCCAAACTTCACGTGGAAATTCTTGCCCTGCGAGCGGATAATTCCCTTGAGCGTGTCGGCTTTCGCCAGTTCGCCCACAAACGTCCCCGCGCCGAGCAGCTCCAGCACCACCTGCGCTACCTCATTGCGGCCGGTGACAATGCTCGAATCGGCGCAAGGCACGCCGGGAGTACAAAGGTTGTCCGTCCGACCGTCCGCACGCCATTTACCGATGACTATCCCGGGCGACGGCTGCGTCAGCGCAAGCTCGATATTGGCAATGTAAAGGTCCCGATCGAACGACTTCCAACGCCCGGTCAGGTCTGACTTGGAGGGATCGGTCGGCTCGCTTCCGCAGGCCGGGGTGGCGCCCAGCGCGATGGTTGCGAAGAAAAGTCTGATGAAGCGCCCGGCTTTAACGGGGATGACAGAGTTCACGTGGTAATAATAATGCCCCCGCGCTCTTCCGACTCGGCATGTGGCTGCCGTCCCGGCAATGTCGGTGGGCATTTGGCCCTCCCCTTGCACCTAATGCCAGCGACTGCACGACCAAATGTGACGCTATAACGGCCCTCAGGAGACTCACAATGGCAACTACAATCGGAAAGTACATGGCAATGGCCGCGCTGCTCGCGGCGAGCACTGCATGCGGGGTCAGAACTGTCACCACCGACATCAATCCGCGCATCAACCGCTCGCCGACCTGCGATGAGGCGGTCATCGTTTACTCCAGCCGCAACGAAGTGCCGTACGATTACTACGAACTTGGCTTCATCACGGCCGAAGCGAATTCGGTGTACACCAGCAACGGCCAGATTCAGTCGCAGATCAGAAAGAAAGCGGCCGAAATCGGCTCCAATGGTATCATCGCCAACCCCGTGCAGGAATCGAAGGCGACCGTCAAGGTGCTCGGCGAAGCAATAGGCGCTCAGTCGGCCACCAAGAAAGCAACGGCTCTCGCGATCTACATGCCCGATGACAGCGCCCGAGTGATCGCCCGCTGCGGCAAATCAGGATCGTAGCACTAAGGTAGATGGAGAGGTGGAACGGCGTCATGCGATCGCCGGTTTCACCTCTCGCGAGTCGCTCGTGACAAAGAGCATGAGGACGGCGGAGGCTGCGCCAATCGCAAAGACGCCGAGCCAGAGTACTCGTGCGCCCTGGTGGGCGAAGACAGTCGTCCCTGCCCACGGAGCTACGGCGAACGCGATGTTGAACGAAAGCGCGTAAGCTCCCATGTACTGGCCCCTCCTGTCGGATGGTGCGATCTCGGCCACGTATGCCGACGCCTGTGGAAAGAGCAACATTTCGCCAAACGTCCATATCGCTATTCCCACCACGACCATCGCAGGGCCGTCGGCAAACGCGAACGCGCCCGAACCAACGGCAAACAGCATTGCCCCTATCGCGAGTCCTCGACGGTGCGGCCAGTGTGACGTAGCCGCGTTCAGCGGCACCTCCATGAACACGATCATAAGCGTGTTGATCGTAAACAGCATTCCATAGAATGCTGGCGAGAGACGGAGGTCCTGCACGAGGAAAAGTGACAGCGGACCTTCATGCTGAAAAAAGACGAATCCAACGAGGAACAACGCGGAGAGAAAAAGCAGCATTCGCCTGTCGTGAAGGACGAACGAAGGGCCGGCCCTCCCAGTCGCCCTTGCTGCGCGGACCTCGCGCGCGGTTCCCTTGCCCGAGCTGAAACTCGTCGCGATCAGCACGGCCCCCGCGGCGAGTGTGGTGACTGCGTCCACTACGAAGATCAGCTTGAATGAATACGCGGCGATGAATCCCGCCGCGGCCGGGCCTATGCTCATCCCAA
>JBKJRW010000043.1:0-18379 GCA_046593165.1 Gemmatimonadaceae bacterium | reverse complement strand
ATCCTGAACAGGGCCGCGGTGGCGCGCAAAGCCTCGCGATGCGGGCGCGCAGGGTATCCGGACCACACTTCGCCGGCCGGGACGTTGCCGAACACGCCGGACTGACCGCCGATTCGTGCGCCGTCACCCACAGTAATGTGCCCGCCCAGGCCGGCCTGACCCCCAAGCACACATCCGTCACCAACATGCGCAGACCCGGCAATTCCAACCTGCGCTACGATAAGGCAAAGGCGGCCGATACGGACATTGTGACCGATTTGCACCAGGTTGTCGATCCTCGTCCCCGAGCCAATTATCGTATCGTCGATGCTGCCGCGATCGATGGTGGTGTTCGCCCCAACCTCTACGTCATCGCCAATGATGCAGCGGCCCACGTGCGGGATCTTTACGTGGGCGTCACCTGAGGAAACAAATCCGAATCCGTCCGAGCCGACCCGAACGCCTGAGTGCAGTACCACGCGGTCGCCGATTTCTGTCCCGGGATAGAGGGTGACGTGGGGGAACAGACGCGAAGCCGAGCCGACAATGACGCCGTCTCCGACAACGCAATGTGCTCCAATCCACGCACCGTCCGCGATCACCGCGTAGTTACCGATTACTGCATATGCGTCAATCGTGGCGCCGCGGCCGACGACGGATCCGCTCCCAATGCAGGCGGTGTCATGCACCCCGGGAATCTGCGGCGGAGTTGGATAGAGCAGCGGCAGCAACTCGAGCAGCGCCGCTTGCGGCTTATCGACAACTATTCGGGATGGTACCGCGCCGGGTGTCTCCGCAAGATCGCGGGAGACGAGGACAACACCGGCGTTCGATGCTGCGAGCGACGCGGCATGACGCCGGTCGCCGAGAAAACTCAGTTGGTCGCGACCGGCACGTGAGAGCGGCGCTGCACTCGTAACAACCGTGTCGGGTGCGCCTTTGAGCTCCCCGCCGACAAGGCCCGCAATTGCGATAGCGGTGAGCGTGTTGGCACGCTCACCGCTGTCAGATACGGATTCCTGCGGCGGGGTCGCTGTCAACGCTTCGGAGCGGTAACTCCGGCCGGCTTGGGAACGACAGCGCCCGAGGCAGCCGGCTTCGGTGCCGGGGCGGCCTTCACGCGCGCCAGAACCTTCTGCGTGATGTCCAGACTCTTGTCGGCGGCGACGATCACGCTGGTCTGCGATGCGACATCAAAAATCATCGCGTAATTGTCTTCTGCCCGAACCTGCTCGATCACCTTCTGGAGATTCTCCATGATCGGCCGGATCAGCTCTGCCTGTCTTGTCTGCATCGCCTGGTCGAGCTGGCGAGCGCGGTTCTGATAGTCCGCCTCCCTGTCCTGAATGACTTTCGCACGCGTAACGCGAGTGGCGCTGTCGAGCCTGGAAGCATCCTTGTCGAAAGTTGCGGCCATCGTTTGAAGCGAGTCGCTCATTCGCTGCAACTGCGCCTGATACGCAGTCACCTCATTCTTGAAGCGAGTTTCCGCCTCAGCGCGACCCGGCGCCTCGGCGAGTATTGCCGCCGAATTGATGAATCCGAACTTCGGGCTCGTCTGGGCCGATGCAAACCCAGCCGTCGCCGCAACTGCCAGGAGTGCGAGCGATGCCGCACGAATAACTACACGCATTAAAACTCCAGTGTTAGAAGAACTGACCAAGTTTGAAGTGGAACTTCCAGCCCGGCGCCGGACGACCATCAACATCCAGGCGGTCGAGTCCATACCCTAGATCTATACCGATTGGTCCCAGTGGACTCACAATCGCCGCCCCGAAGCCGAAAGAACGGAACAACCGCGTGGGATCGAACTGACTCGGGCGGTCCCACACATTGCCGCCCTCAAAGAATGTGTTCAGATATAGCGACTGATTGACACGAAGCCCAAGCTCACCGGTGCCGGTGAAGAATGCGTTTCCGAACGACTGTCGCTGGGCGCTGCCACCTTCCGCGAATTGGTTGAAGCCCGCCGGAGTGATCGAGAACTCTTCATACCCACGGAGCTGCTCGCCGTACTGAGTGCCTCCAAGGGCGAAAGACTGGCTGTAGAAGAACGGTCCCGGATCTCCGAATACGGCTCCCGCCCTCGCAGTCAAACCGAGCACGAAAGTCATCGGCGCGGACCCCAGCGAAGCAACGCCGATACCGCCGATGGGTGCGTAAGACTTCAGTTCCGTCGTGTACCGCTGGAACGACGCAGTACCGCCGAGCGGTCCGCCATTAAATTGCGCGTTGAGTGTCTGAGACCCGCCTTCCGCGGGGAACGGCAGGCCGAGGCGGGTGTCGTGCGAGGCAGTCAAGCCGAGCGTCGACCGGAAGCAGTTGTCACAGCGATTCTCTACAGTGCTCAGCAGGCCTTCGCCGCCATACGATACGCCTTCACCACCGTACGACAAGAGAAGGCGGCTGTAAAGCGACTGGGGAACGGGAAATCCGACCTGCACCTGCGCGCCGGTTCTGACTGTGCGGCCGAGGTCGGCGATGGTGTAGCGCGAAGCCGTATGATACGCGGTCAAACTTCCAGAAATTCGCGTCTGATTGATGTTCGGATCGGTGTACGTAGCGTTGAAATCGTTGATGTAGCGACCGAACTGATACTGCAACTGCGCGCGCTTGCAACGTCCCAGCAGGTTGGGCTGGTCGAGACCGATGAATCCGCCGATGCCCGTTCCCTGGCCGGTAGAAGCGCCGAAGTTGACGTTTCCGGTCCGCTTTTCTTTCACGCGGAAGACGATGTCCACGTCACCGTTTTCTCCAACTGGTCGCGTCTCGGGCGCTGGCATCGGCGCCTCGAAGAAATTGAGGTTGGAAATATTCTGGTAGCTGCGCAGCAGGAAATTGCGATTGAACACCTGGCCCGGCGCCAGCACCACCTGCTCGCGAATGCACGACTCATAGGTGAAATCGTTCCCCTCGATGTCGATGCGATTGACGATCGCCGGGCTGGCCTCGTCGATCTCCCACCGCAGATTCACCACGCGAACTGTATCCGCGCCTGGCTGGCGCTCCACGACGGGACGAATTCGGGCGTAAATATACCCTTCGTCGTTGTACGCGTCGCGGAGCTTCTGCTCCGCGGCTTCCCACTTTCCGGCATCGAACGTATTGGGGGGATTGCGATAATTTCGCCGAACGATACCGGTGGCGCGCTGCGCGAGAGTCTGCGCCTCATTCGTGAAAGGATAGTACTGCTGAATCTCCGCACTGGAGAACCGCTTGTTACCGAGGGTCTCGAAAGTTCCGATCCTGTAACGGGGACCCTCACTTACCGTCAGATCAATTACTGCCTTCCCCGCATCCCGATCGATGATGAGGGAGTCGCTCAGAATCCGGAAGTCGATAAAGCCCCGGCCAGCATACAACTGCGGAATGCGCTCTGAGAGGTCGGCCGCGTACTTCGTGTCGTCAAACTCGCCCTTGCGAAACCAATAAAAACCCTCTGGCTTCGATAGCATCGCTCCGGCGATATCATCGGCTGGAACGCTCCTGTTTCCATTGACGTTGAGTCCAGACACCGCGAGGCGACGCCCTTCCTCGACCCGGAACGCGATCTTCACCTTGTTGTCGGGTTCGCGGATCGTGTCCACACTTACACGCGCGAGATAGTACCCCTTCGATTCATAGAGGGAATCTGCGCGCTCGACTGCCAACGCAAGTACCGAGGGGTCGAGGGGCTTACCCGCAACAAGTGTGAGGCGATCCTTCACGTCCTTTGACGAAACCCTGCTGGCGCCCGTCACCGTGTACGACGTAAGCACGGGCCTTTCCCGCACGATGATCGAAAGCGTGGTTTTTGAGACTGCCGGGGGTACCGAGCAGACGACCTGCACGTCGTCGAACTGGCCGGTGGTGAAAAGCGCCTTTATGGAACGCTGAATATCGCGATAGTTGAGCGTAGTGCGAGGCGAGATGCCGGCTGCCGTACGGACCGCGGCATCGGTGACGCGAGAGTTCCCCGCCACAGCGATGCTGTCGGGGATCGTGCACGCGCCAGGAGCGCTATCCTGAGCCAATACCGGAGTCCCCGCTGCAACCAGAGCCAGCAGGGAAACAACATACTTTTGCATCGTTGAAATATACACGAATCGGGTTTTGAGGGTCCTTCTCTGAGGCATGCGTCACTGTTAGACAACGGAGCCGCTAAAGTCGTTGCCATGCAACGCTTCGGCGGCCCCGCGACCAGCAAGGTAGCGACTACTGCGTCTTCGACGTGCTGGTGAGGACCCGGAAGTCCAGCTTGCCTCCCTCGGGAGCAAGATCGACCTCGATCTCATCCCCCTTGGCAAACTCGCCAAGCAGAATTTTCTCGGACAGCGGATCCTCGATGAACCGCTGAATCGACCGCTTGAGAGGGCGCGCTCCGAACTTTTCGTCGTACCCATTCTTCACCAGGAAAACCGCTGCCGAATCGGTGAGTTTGAGCGTAAGCTCTTCATCGCTCAGCCGGTTCTGCATCTCCCTCAGGAGGATCGACACGATCTGCGAGATGTGATCCTCGGAAAGCGGATGGAACACGATCACGTCGTCGAGGCGGTTGAGGAACTCCGGATTGAATACGTGAGCCATCTCTTCCTTCACCTTTTCGGCAATCCGCTCGAAGGTGTTACGCGAGTCCTGATTGGCGAAGCCCATGCCCCGTCCCTTCGTGATATCGCGAGCGCCCACATTGGACGTCATGATGACGACCGTGTTCTTGAAGTCGATCACCCGGCCGTAGTTGTCAGTAAGGTGACCCTCGTCGAGTACCTGCAGCAGGATGTTGAACACATCGGGGTGCGCCTTTTCGATCTCGTCGAGCAGGACCACACTGTACGGCTTCCGCCGCACGGCCTTGGTGAGCGTACCCGAATCTTCGTACCCGACGTATCCCGGAGGCGCACCGATAAGTCGCGAGACCGAGAACTTCTCCATGTACTCGCTCATGTCCACCCGAATGAGAGCGCCCGGATCAGCGAAAAGAAACTTCGCGAGCGAGCGCGCAAGCTCGGTCTTTCCTACGCCCGTGGGACCGGAGAAAATGAACGACCCGATAGGACGGTTGGGATCCTTGAGCCCTGCACGGCTGCGACGGATCGAGCGGGAAAGAGCCTTGATCGCCTCGTCCTGACCGACAACCGACACGTGCAACTCGTCTTCCATGCGAAGCAGCCGCGCAGTCTCTGCTTCCTGCAGGCGCATCACCGGAATACCGGTCCAGCGGCTGACGATGAACGACACCTCGTGCTCGCCGAGCACCGGGCGGTGGGACTGGCGATGCTTCTCCCACTCCTCCTGCTTTCGCCGAATGTCGCCCTGGAGCTCGCGCTCCCGGTCTCTAAGCGACGCCGCGCGCTCGAAATTCTGATCCCGAACTGCCGCTTCCTTCTCGGTGTTGACGCCCTCGAGCTGAGCTTTGAGCGCCGTAACCTCGGGAGGTGGCGCCTGCGTTGCCAGACGCGCACGCGCGCCGGCCTCATCGATCACGTCGATCGCCTTGTCGGGCAGGAATCGATCGGTGATATAGCGCTCCGACATCTTCGCCGCAGCAACCAGCGTTGAGTCGGGGATCGTCACCTTGTGATGTTCCTCGTACTTGACGCGAAGACCCTTGAGGATTTCGACCGTCTCGTCGACCGAGGGCGGCTCGACGATGACGGTCTGGAACCGGCGCTCGAGCGCGCCGTCTTTCTCGATGTACTTGCGATACTCGTTGAGCGTCGATGCACCGACGCACTGCAACTCGCCCCGCGCCAGGGCGGGCTTGAGCATGTTGCTGGCATCAATTGCGCCTTCGGCAGCGCCTGCTCCGACGAGCGTGTGCAACTCGTCGATGAACAGGATGACGTTCTTGTTCTGGGCGATCTCGTTCATCACCGCCTTGAGACGTTCCTCGAACTGGCCGCGATACTTGGTGCCGGCTATGACCGCGGCCATGTCGAGCGAAAGCACACGATTCTCGCGAAGACTGTCGGGGCATTCGCCGTTCGCAATCAACTGGGCCAGACCCTCGACGATGGCCGTCTTGCCTACGCCTGGCTCTCCAATCAGAACCGGGTTGTTCTTCTTGCGGCGAGTGAGAATCTCCATCACGCGCTCGATCTCCTTGGCGCGACCGATCGTCGGGTCGAGCTGCGATTCCGCGGCGAGCTGCGTGAGGTCGCGGCAGAAATGGTCGAGAGCGGGAGTTTTCGACTTCTTCTCTCCCTTGCCACCGGGCGTTGGCACCGCAGATGGCCCGCCCGGCGACAGAGCCGCACTCCCTGCCTGTGGCATGTCCGTGCCGAGAAGGCGTAGCGTCTCTGCGCGCGCCGCGTCGAGGTTGATTCCGGCATCGGTCAGCACCTGAGCCGCAATGCCCTTCTCTTCCCTGAGCAGGCCGAGCAGCAGATGCTCGGTTCCCACGTAGTTGTGCGTGAGGTCCCGGGCTTCGGCCATCGCCAGTTCGAGAACCTTCTTCGCCCGGGACGTATACGGCAGGTCGGGACCGGTAGCGGCAGCCGCTTTGCCCTTCTTGACGGTATCCTCGATTTTTTGCTGAATCTCGTCGAGATCCACGCTGAGGTTCTGAAGGACCGCGGCGGCGACGCCCTCACCTTCGCGTATGAGCCCGAGCAGGATGTGCTCGGTACCGACGTATTCGTGGCGAAGCCGTTCGGCTTCCTCCCGCGCCATGGCGAGAACTTTTCGAACTCGTTCGGTGAAATTGTAGCCGTTCATCGTGTAGACCCCGTATCGTCAGCAAGGATGCGCCGCACGTACCTCGCGCGCGCAAGATTCGCTTCGCTCGTCGTCAGCTCGCGACCTTCGGCATGCGCCAGGTGCGCTGTCTGACTGAATATCAGGAGCTTGTTGAGGGTATATACACTCAAATCGGTGATCAGTTTCAACCCCACCGCGAGCCGAACACTGCTGAGATAGCTCATCACCTCGTCGAACGTGAGGCTTCGCGCGTAACGCAGCGTTCCATACGCGCGCCAGAGCTTGTCTTCGATAATATAACCGGCGTCGCGAAGCAATACTTTTCTTGCGTCTTCTTCACGCTCGATCACATGCGTTACCACTCGCGTCAGGTACTCCAGCAGTTCTGCTTCAGTCCGGCCAAGCGTCGTCTGGTTGGAAATCTGGAAGAAATTTCCAACGACCTCACTGCCCTCTCCATAGAGGCCGCGATACGTGAGACCCACCTGCTGAAGCCCGGCGAGTACCTTGGCGATCTCCTTGGTCAGGACAAGACCGGGCAGGTGGATGAGAACCGACGCGCGGAGGCCCGTCCCGGCATTGGTGGGACAGGCTGTAAGGAAGCCAAACTCATTGTGAAACGCGTACGGCACCAGTTCGCCCAGCTCCGACTCGAGTGCCGCGACGGCATTGAACGCCTCGTCAATCCGAAGGCCCGACTCCAGGGACTGGAGGCGGAGATGATCCTCCTCGTTCACCATCACGCTCGTCGCGCGAGTGAGATAGACCGCCGCGCCCGTACGCACCGGCTTCTGCGGGTCCAGGCCCGCCAGTTCGCGGCTCACGAGATGGCGCTCGTGCAGGAGTAGTCGGTCGTCCGCCGGAAGTTCATCAACTCGGAGCATCACCCCCTGATGCTGTTCGCGCATTCCCCCGATCGCCTGCTGCACCTGGGAAAGAATTCGGAGACGCTCACCGTCTCGCGCCCTTCCGGCGAACGCATAGCCCTCGAGATTTCGCGCCAATCGTATGCGCGTGGAAATCACGATGTCGGGAAAGTCGCCCGATGCGTCGAGCCAGCTGACACCTCCGTCGGGGATGAGCGAAAGATCGAGCATCAGTCCAAACCCCGCAGCCTGTCACGGATGTCGGCCGCGAGCTCGAATTGCTCGGCCTCGACGGCGCGTCTCAGCCGGTCGCGCAGCTCGTTCGCCGTTCCGCCGTCGGGCACGACGCTGCTCGCCGGCGGTTCGTAACGGCGTCCGACATGGCGCGACCCCCCGTGCACCCGGCGAAGCAGGTCACGCATACTCTTCTCGAAGGCATCGTAGCAGTGTGCGCATCCGAGGCGCCCAGTCGATCGAAAATCGCGGAAAGTCGATGAGCAGAAAGCGCAGCGGGCGGCATCGCCCTGGGTCGCCTGCATCGCCTGATGAACGGACTGAAGAAAATCCGACACCTGCGGTTTCGGCGCTCCCGCAGTCGTCTCCACACCCCGCTCGGCAGCGCAGCGCTCGCAGAGGTGCAACAGGCGAACGCCCGTGCCCTCAATCTGGGTGAGCTGAATCACCGCATCGCCTTCCTTGCAGACATCGCAGACCATCTTTTTCCTCCCCCCATCCCCTGCATGACTACGGACGCCCGTGAAACTATACCCGCAACTACGCGAAAGAAGCGGGGCCAGTTCTCCTTCTGTTTTATACGATGGCGTCGCTAACAACAGTTTCACTCAACCGTCCGCTCTCGAGCATCAGAACTCTGTTCGCTCGCGAAGCAAGTGATCGGTTATGGGTAACGACAACCATTCCGATCTCAAGATCGTTGACGACCTCGGTGAGAAGATCGTGCAGCATTTCGCCATTCGCGAGATCGAGGTTTCCCGACGGCTCGTCGGCGAGGACAATTTTCGGATCCATCGCAAGCGCGCGCGCGACGGCCGTGCGCTGCTGCTCACCTCCCGAAAGTGCCGAGGGAAGGTGATGCATTCTCGCGCTGAGCCCAACGCGAGCGAGTAGCTCCTGAGCCCTGCTTCGCGCCGCGCCCGTATCCTTTCCCGAAATGCGCAGCGGCATCATCACGTTCTCGAGTGCGGTGAACTCACGCAGCAGGTGATGAAATTGAAACACGAACCCTACCGACCGGTTCCGGAGAGCGGCCAACTGCTCCTCATTCAGACCATTGATCGGCTCGCCACCAATGACGACGTACCCGCGCGACGGCTTGTCGAGTGCACCGAGGACATGAAGGAGGGTTGACTTCCCGGCGCCGCTGGCCCCCACGATCGCCACCATTTCCCGCGGCCTGACGGACAAATCTACACCGCTCAGCACGTTGATTGATCCGCCGTCGCCACCGACGTAGGTTTTGTGAAGATCGTGCGCTTCGAGCAATGCCATTTCTATTCGTGCCTGATGGCGTCGATCGGATACAGCCTCGACGCCTGAATGGCGGGATAGAGCGTCGCCAAAGCAGCCGTCAGGATGCTGGCCAGAACGATCCACACGACATCGCCAGGATTTGTGGCGACGGGAAGGTGATCGATAAAGTAAATCGCAGGATCGAGCGGAATGAACTCGTACTTCTCGAGCGCCAACGCGCCCCCGAACCCGAGAATCAGTCCGAGGGTCGTACCAACCAGACCGATCACCACACCCTGCGCAAGGAATATCCGCCGAATCGAACGCGACGGCAGTCCCATCGCCTTCAGAATGCCGATCTCCCGAGTCTTGTCCGCAACCACCATCGTAAGAGTGCTGACGATGTTGAACGCCGCCACCATCACGATCAGGAGCAGTATCACGAACATCCCGAGCTTCTCCAGCTTGAGCGCCTGAAACAGCGACTTGTTCTGCTCCTGCCAGTCCACCGTTCTGTAAGGCCAACCGAGCGCGGCGGTGATCCGCTCGGCGACGCTACTGGCTGCCCAGCGATCCGTTGCCTTCACCTCGATGCCGGTGACACCGTCCCCAAGTGCCGCGAACTCCTGCGCCTTGTCGAGAGCGATGTACACGTAGGCGTTGTCGTACTCGTACATGCCGGTCTCGACGATGCCCGTCACCTCGAACTGGAATATTCGCGGAACGTACGCACCGGTCACCGCGTTCGGCTTGATGCCCGATATCGAGATAAGGTTGAACTTGTCGCCGGGCCACGCATTGTAACGCGATGCGACCAGCTTGCCGAGCACCACCCCCCTGCGCTGTCCATCGCTCGAGGCAAAACGGAAGTCGCCGGATATCACGTGCTGCCTGATGGTGGTGACTTCGGGCGCGCCGCGCTCTGCCTGGGGGATGCCCACGACGTACCCCGCACCGCCGTAGTCGTGCCCTGCATTCATGCCGCCTTCGACCAGCACGAACGGTGCAGCCGCCACAACACCCGGCTGCTGCTTCACTTTCGCAAGTACCGAATGCCAGTCGTCGATCTTGAGGTCTTCGCCGTAGCTGAGGACGCGAACGTCAGGACTGCCGACGAGAATTTTTTCCCTGAGGTCGCGCTGAAGTCCGTTCATCACACCGATGATGAGGATGAGCGCGCTGACGCCGATCATCACCCCTCCGATCGCGATGATGCTTATGAGCGATAGAAGGCGCGAGCCGCGTCGGCTGCGCAGGTATCTCAACGCGATCGAGAATTCGAGGCTGTTCATTCCGGCCGCATGGTTGGAAACAGTATCACGTCGCGAATGCTCTGGGTTCCGGTCAGGTACATGAAGAGTCGGTCGATGCCAATGCCGACGCCTCCCATCGGGGGCATGCCGTACTCCATCGCCCTCAGATAATCCTCATCTACACCAGACGCCTCCAAATCTCCCGCCGCCTTGAGCCGAGCCTGCGCCTCGAGCCGGCTTCGCTGGTCGATCGGATCGTTGAGCTCGCTGAATGCGTTCGCCATTTCCTTCCCGTTCGCGAACAGCTCGAACCGCTCGGTGAGCGCCGGGTTCCCCCGTTTCGGCTTGGCGAGAGGAGAAAGCTCCACCGGATAGTCGACGACGAACGTCGGCTCGGAAATCTTCGATTCTACGAGCTCCTGAAAAACTTCGTCGATCACCTTCGGCCGGCTAAGCGTCTCGACACTTGCCACGCCGAGCCGTTGGGCAAGGTGTCGCAATGTAGCGTCGTCGGCCGCCATCACATCGAACCCGGCCTCACGGTTGAGCGACGGCACCCATTCGATGCGCGGGAAGGGCGGTTCCGGAACCGGAACCTTGTCTCCGATTGCCGGGAGGCCGCGCAATGCAGTCGCCACAGTCACAAGGAGCGATTCGACACGCCCCATCATCACCTCGTAATCCGCGTATGCTTCGTAAAACTCGAGCATGGTGAATTCAGGATTGTGCGTTCGGTCGATTCCCTCATTCCTGAAATCATGGCCGATTTCGTACACGCGCTCGAATCCGCCGACGACTAATCGCTTGAGGTACAGCTCATCCGCTATGCGCAGGAACAGCGGCATGTCGAGCGCGTTGTGATGGGTCAAAAAAGGTCGAGCGGCCGCTCCGCCGTAAAGCGGCTGCAGCACCGGGGTTTCGACCTCGAGATAATCGAGGCCGTCGAGAAACGAGCGAATCGACGTGATCATCTTCGACCGTGCCATGAACAGCGAGCGGACTTCCGAATGCACAGCGAGATCGGCATACCGCTGGCGATAACGCTGCTCCGGATCGCTGAATCCCGAATGTCGTACCGTCTCGCCCTCGATCACCTCTTCCTTGCCGAACGGCAAGGGACGCAGTGACTTCGCGAGCATCTCAAAGCTTTCGACGCGCAGCGTGGTTTCACCGGTGCGCGTCCGGAACAGCGGTCCAGCCGCTCCGATAATGTCACCAAGGTCCAGGTGGGAAAGCACGGCAAACCGCTCATCTCCGAGCTGATCCTTGCGAAAGTAGAGCTGAATGCGGCCGCTCGAGTCGGTGAGATGAGCAAACACAGTCTTTCCGTGGGCCCTCCAGGCAACGATACGACCGGCTACGGATACGTGCGGTCCCTCCACTTCGGCCCCGGAGGCATCGCCAGGTGCGGGCAGCGCAGCCAGAGCTTCGGCCGCCGAATGATCGCGCGGGTACGAGTAGGCGAACGGATTCACAGACGCGGCGCGAAGCGCGTCGAGATTGTCCCGCCTTGCCTTGAGAACAAAGTTGAGTTCGTCAGACACGACTACCTGTTTCCTCCGGACTGCTTCAGGTACGCTTCAATGAACGGGTCGATTCCGCCGTCCATGACTTTCTGTACGTCGGGAATCTTGAGCTCCGTTCGGTGGTCGTTAACCATGGTATATGGCTGAAAAACATAGCTCCTGATCTGACTGCCGAAGCTGACGTCCTGTTTGGATGCGTCGAGCTTGGCCTTCTCTTCGTCGCGCCGTTGAACCTCTGCCTGATACAACTTGTTCTTGAGCATCTGCATCGCCGTCGCCTTGTTCTTGAATTGCGAGCGCTGTGCCTGCGATGCGACGACCGTATTGGTTGGAAGATGCGTGATGCGAACCGCGGAACTGGTCTTGTTGACGTGCTGGCCGCCGGCGCCCGACGCTCGGTAGACGTCGATCCGAAGATCCTCGTCGCGAATCTCGATGTTGATCTCTTCGTTCACCACCGGATACACGAAGACCGACGCAAAGCTTGTGTGTCGTCGTGCCGCTGAATCAAACGGCGAGATTCGAACCAGCCGGTGCACCCCTGCTTCCGGCCGGAGAAAACCAAACGCATACTGCCCGCGAATCTCGATTACGGCTCCCTTGATGCCTGCTTCCTCTCCCATGCTTTCGTCAAGGAGTTCCATTTCAAAACCCTTTCTTTCCGCCCACCGGGTATACATGCGCATCAGCATTGCCGCCCAGTCCTGAGCTTCGGTACCACCCGCACCGGCGCTTATCTCGACCTGGGCATCGCGGAAATCATCCTCTCCGCGAAGAAGAGTCTTCAGCTCAAACGCGTCGACCTCCGATTGAAGCGATTCCACCTCGCCGTCGAGATCGGCTTCCGTTTCGGAATCCGGCGACTCGCGAAGCAGCTCGTTCAATTCCTCGGCGCTCGTGACGCGACCGGAAAGTCTGTCGAAAGGGTCGATCCAGTTGCGGAGCATTTTCACTTCCTGAAGCACCAGCTGCGCCGATTCCTGCCGGTTCCAGAAGTCGGCTTCCGCCATGCGCGACTCGTTGACGGTCAGAGCCGACCTTTTTGAGTCGATGTCAAAGATACCTCCGCACTTCAGTCAGACGCTTTGCTGCGTCCGCGAGCGCGCGGCCCCGTTCACCGTTCGTTTCCGCCATTGTCCTGGAACTCAGTTCAGAAGATTTTCTTGCCGGCGCCGAGCACTTCGTTCAGGGACTCCTGAAAATGCGTCGTCGTACGAGCGAAGTCCGCTCCCACCTGTGCAATGTACTCTTCGTAGCTCCTCTTGATCTCATCTCGAAAAAGATCTTTCAGAGTTCCCTTCTCCAATCCTTCGGCATGTTTTGCGGGATAGTAGGCGATCATGTCGGACACGAGCGCGCGTGCTAGACGCTTGGCCCGAATACTCGGATCGCGCGTCAGGAAGGGATTGACCGGCCTGCGATCGCCCGGTCCCATCGGTAACGATGCAGGCGTCGCGGAAGCGGGCTGGGGCGGCGATCCAGCGGCCGGAAGCGTGGTTGCTGGCAACGGCTGCCGGGACGGTGGCGTGAGCGACGGAACCGATAAAGCCGGGATGCTCAGCGTTGGAGCCAGCGATGGCACGGCCGCTTCTTCTTCCAGAGTAGGGGCAGATTGCGCCGTTTGCGGCGACGGCGGGGTAGCCGCGCGGGGCGCGACAGGAACCGGCGCGCCGACCACCGGCCACGACGTGCGGGGAGTTGGCCGTAAGGGCGGCAGCGATGCGCCAAGCGGCTGCGACGGCGGAGTCATTTGTCGCGCTGGCGGCACAAAAGGCCCGGGCGCTCCGGTCCGGGGCGTCTGTTGCGAAGGCGTCGGCCGCGAAGGCGTCGGCCGCGAAGGGGTCGGCCTGGCAGGAGTGGCGTGGGAGGAATGCGCCAGCATTCCTACCTGGATAATCCCACTGCAGGTCGAACACCGCGCACGCACTCCTCCGGCCGGAACCTTCGCAGGATCCACGCGGTAAACGGTCGAGCACTGCGGACAACTCACGTTCATTACTTGTCTCCACCTTCGTTGGTGCCCGGCCACGGCGATTCGAATAGCGGCGCGCGGTCATCGGTGCGTCTGTCTACCGAGTACAACGAGCCCGACAGGGTTTTGGCGTACGTCTTCATTTCAGTCGCGAGCCTGCTGACCTGACGCGGCTCCCTAAAGGTACGCTGAGCATTGGTCACCACACCAATCGACAACGTCATCAGGGGAACCCGGTCGAGCACGCCTCGCCGATCTTTCCCGAAAAAATACCCCGCCCGCCTGTCCGGCTCGGAATACTGATATGGAACAAGAAGATCGAATGTACCAGTGATTTCACCGCACACATCGGCAATAAAATCATAGGGAACGATGAAGATGAAGTCGTCTCCGCCAATGTGACCTACGAAGCCGCTCTCTCCGCATAGACCCTTCACGACGTCGTGCAGCAGCATGGCCAGAATGCGGATAACACGATCACCTTCATTATAGCTATAACGGTCGTTGTATTCCTTGAAATGGTCGAGATCGGCGTAGCAGACGGCAAATAATTCCGGCAGCGCCAGGCGCCTTCCGATCTCGGCTTCGATCGCGGCGGCACCGGGAAGGCGCGTAGAAGGGTGCACACCGAGGTCACGATCCGAACGCGCGAGGAGTACGTCGAGTCGCCGCAAGGATTCCGCGGCATCCATGCCCTCCGTGATGACCTCGTCCGCGCCAGCGTCGAAAGCAGCGCGTACCGACTCTGGCCTGACGCCCGCCATCACGAGTGCCGGAACCACACCCGTATACGAATCGCTTTTCAGGCGGGCGCAGCTCGAGAGCGCGGCGCCGGCCTCGTCGGCGTCTCCGCGCGCGTCGAACAACACGAGTCGCGGGCGACCTCTCAGTGCCATCGCCATTAGATCGTCGCCAGAGGCAACTATCAGGTGCGGCGGGTTCCGACCTTGCAGCCACGCCTGAAACCCCCCGGGCAGCGGGGCGCCCGTGGAAGTGAACAGAATAGTTGCCGGTGCCGACATTGTCGGGCTCATCCGCTGCGTGTTCTCAGGGTTTTCAGTAAAAGAAGAATGCTACACCGATAACCGCGTACGCCACGAGAAGAAATGCGCCCTCGAGCCAGTTGGACTCGGAATCCTGCATCACAGAAGACGCTACAGCCACCGCAACGGCAACGCTCGCGACCTCCATTAACGTAAAGGCGAGATCCATTGGTTTTCCGAAAGCAAAGCCGATGAGTACGAGCAGCGGGCCGATCAACAGGGCGACCTGAATGGCGGAGCCAACCGCGATCGACACCGCTAGATCCATCCGGTTCTTCATCGCCATCAGCACCGCCGAGCTGTGCTCGGCCGCATTTCCGATGATGGGGATCAGGATCAGTCCTACAAAAATTTGCGACAGTCCCATCGACTTCACGGCTTCTTCTGTTGATCCAACAAGAAATTCCGACAATACGCCTATGGTGACAGCCGCCGCCACCAGAACGAGAATCGCTTTTTTGAGGGACCAGTGCGGCGGTGTTTCGTGGTGGGCAACGTCTCCGCCCTCGGAGAAGATCGCGCGATGGCTGATCATCGAGAACACGAGCGACAACATATATCCGAGTATCAGTAACCCGGCGACCCATACTGACATGGTGACCGTGGCCCTCCGAAGCGGATCGGGATGCACGGCGTGAAACACCGCTGGCATGATCAGTCCGAGCACGGCAACTACCAGCAGCGTCGAACTCATGTCGGTGAGACTTCGATTGATGCGCTGCGACTTGTACTTGAGCCCGCCCGCAAGCTGGGCCGCGCCAAGAACGAGGAGAAGATTACCGAGTATCGACCCGGTGATTGACGCCTTGACCAGGTCTATCAGGCCCGCCCTTAGCGCGAGGGTCGCGATGACAAGCTCGGCAAAATTGCCGAGGGTCGCGTTGATGAGACCCCCGATGGTTGAGCCCGTGTGGCCCGCTAATTCTTCGGTCGCGGTGCCGAGAATGCCGGAGAGCGGAATGATTGCCGCGGCGCAAAGCACGAAGATGATGATCGGCGATGCGTGCATGAACTCGGCGGCGATCGCCGCGGGCACGAAGACCAGCAGCAGGTAGAGATACTTCATAGCATAGCCAGTGGTCGAGACCGAGCTTCGGAAAATCGGGCCATTAGAAAACGAATCTGAGCGATATGTAGGTTGGCGTCTTGCCTGCGTCCTCGGACAGTCCGCCGAAAGTTCGCGCGATGTCGAAAATAAGGCGTCCTGTCGCGAGGCCGAAACCTACGGCGGCCCGGGCTCCGTCGGCGTCGTTCGTGATGTAGCCGGCGCGCAGATGAACAGTCTCCTGATATGTCAGGTCCGCGCCGATCCGCGCTGATGGATCGTCTGCCGCCTCTGTCGCGATCACATCGCCGGCAACCCGAACCCCTATGTCGGACACATAGCGATCGATGAATCGGATTCGGTACGAAGCTCCTAACTCGATACGCGTCGGCAATGGGTCAGCCTGCTCGCGGTCGTTGACCTGAAGCCTGGTCCCGAGGTTGCGAATGGCCGCACCGAGCCGAAGTGTCGAGTCGCCCGGGATTTCGAACTGGGCGCCGAAGTCCACCGCGCTGGACGTCGCGCTGAAGGTCGACACATTGGCGCACTGTCCTGAACAATCCACGCGGTACTGCAACCGCTTGTAGTTCATGCCAAGGCTCAGGTACTGCCCCGCCATCGCGCCGAAAGTACCCGCAAAAAGGATGTTTCGCGGAAGAACAAGTCCGATCGGTATTCCGCCGGGATCGGTTATCTGCTGGTTCCCGAAATCCAGGACGTTGACCGAAATGGCAAACGCGCCGAGTGATTTTCTGGGGACGACGAGCGTGATTACGTCACCGCGCGCGGCGATGGTTTCGGAATGGTGGATTGCCAGCTCGCGCTTTCGCTGTCGCGCGATCGCCGCCGGGTTTGACCAGATAGACTCGCTTCCCAGACGCTCGGCCACAGTGGCCTGGCCCATGCCGACCGTCTGTGCGCCGACGGGCAGTAGAAGAAACAGCGCTCCGTCGCTAGTTCGGCTTTCCTGGGCGTGCGACGCCGATGATATGGCTGCGACTCCGGCCAGCGCGATGAGTGTCGAACGAAAGCTGAGCTCTCGCACGGCTAGAGCGGCGATGCCTCATCGATAAGCATGATCGGAATATCGTCGCGCACCGGATAACGGAGGGAGCAGGCGTGACAGATCAGGCTCGATTCGGCTTCGCGATACTCGAGGTCGCCCTTGCATTTGGGGCACACGAGGATTTCCAGCAACTGGGGGTCAACACTCATTATCGATTGTCCTTTCCGATGTGATAGCCAAACCTCTCGAGTGCAGAAGTGCTGCGGCGCCAGTTTGGGAGCACCTTTACCCACAGGTCGAGGTAGACCTGTTCACCCACGAACGACTCGATTTTCTTGCGAGCGGCCTGCCCGACCTCGCGTATCCTCGTTCCTTTCGAGCCGATGATGATGCGTTTCTGGCTGTCGCGCTCAACGTAAACCACCGAGCGAATGTACAACGGGGAGCTACCCTCGCGGAACTCCTCGATTCCCACAGCAACGCTGTAAGGGACTTCGTCGTGCAACTGCTCGAGCACCGTTTCGCGAACCATTTCAGAAACGAAGAAGCGAACAGACTGAGTGCTGATGTCGTCGTCGGGGTAGAGGAAGGGGCTTTCGGGCAGCGAGCCCGCGATGTTCTGGATGAGCGCATCGACGGAGTCGCCGGTGAGTGCGGAGACGAATACTGAGTCGGGCCGGGCGGCTTCGAGTTCGGTGCGGCGCATTGGGGGGAGAAGGTCGCTTTTGTTGAGGACTTCGATGATGCGGGCAGTCGGCGGGGCGGGAAGTCCAGCGGCTTCGTGGAGGGGCGGTGGTGCTCCGTTGGAGGCGTCGGCGAGGTAGACAATGACATCGGCTTCGTGGAGAGCACGAAGCGATGCCGACCGCATGGCTTGTTGGAGTTCGTATTTAGGTTCGAGGAGGCCTGGTGTGTCGAATACGATCATCTGGAAGTCGCTGGTGGTGCGAATTCCGACGACGCGGTCTCGGGTGGACTGGGGTTTGGCGCTTGTGATGGCCAGTTTTTGGCCGATGATGCGGTTGAGGAGTGTGGATTTGCCGGCGTTTGGTGCGCCTGCGACGGTGACGATTCCGGCTCTGGTCATTGGTTCCAATCTAATCGTTGAGGGGAGTCGACCGGGCGACGGCTTGAGGGGCGGGTTTTCTAACACAGATGGCACAGATAGCACAGATGACACAGGTGAACTACATGCCCGGAGCGCAGGCTGGTTTCATTCTTCCAAAGTTCGAAGTTTTCGTTTTCTTGTTTTTTGGAACTGCGTTCCCAGTGGTTCATGCAAACCCGTCGACGTACTTCTGGGGGCAGTTCATCATGTGTCATCGGTGTCATCGGTGTAATCGGTGTAATCGGTGTAATCGGTGTTAAAAAAAACCTGCAGTTTCCGCCAGATTAGAATGGGAAAACGCAAGGAGCCCCACACCGAGTGATCGATGTGGGGCTCAATGAGGTGCCGGCGACGGCCTACTCTCCCGCGTCCTCTCGGACGGAGTACCATCGGCGCTGCAGGTCTTAACGCTCGTGTTCGGAATGGGAACGGG
>JBKJRW010000091.1:0-10554 GCA_046593165.1 Gemmatimonadaceae bacterium | reverse complement strand
CGACAATGACATCTCCGTCGCCGCGGTATGGCAGAAGGTCGGCGGTTACATAGACGAGATCGTTCCGTTCTTCAACATTCTCGCGTATTACCGATTCGGCTACCTCGTCAGTCGCACCATGCTCAACATGTTCTACAAGGTATCGGCCGATCAGTACGGTAGTCACGGTGCGGAGTCGCTGCCGAAAGACGCCATAGTCGTGTATCTGATGAATCACCGATCGAACGCCGACTACGTGCTGGTGGGCTATGTACTGACCGGCCGCGTTGCGATCTCGTATGCTGTGGGAGAGTGGGCGCGAGCTTTTCCACTTGAGTACATCTTCAAAAGCTTCGGCTCGTACTTCATCAGGAGGAAATTCCGCGAGCCCCTGTACCACACCGTGCTCGCCCGCTACGTGCAGCTCATCACGAAAAACGGAGTAACGCAGGGGATCTTTCCCGAAGGCGGGCTCAGTCGCGACGGCAAGCTGCGAACGGCAAAGATCGGGCTGCTCGACTATATCATCTGCGTCGCGCGCGAACCGGAGTTTCGCGATCGGATCCATCTCGTACCTGTCGGAATAAACTATGACAGGGTCCTGGAGGACCGGTCGCTGCTCCGGGAACTGGCGATCACCGAAGGCCAGCGCACGGCACCAAAGTCGGCGCAATTTTACGAGGTTGCTCGATACGCCTGGTGGAACAGCGCGAGACTCGTCGCGCGCCGATGGAAACGGTACGGCCGCGCCGCGGTGATTGTTGGCGAGCCTGTGCCACTCGCCCCGTGGTTTGCAGAACAGGAGGCGAATGGAGAAGCCCTGTTCGAGCTGCCGCGGCACGAGCGCCTCGCGAAGGTTCAGGAGTTGTGCGATGCAATGATGTCGCGGATAGGCGCCATCATTCCGGTGACGCCTGTGACACTTGCGTGCGCTGCAATCCAGTCGCTCGACAGCGATTTCATTCCGCGCGTAAAATTGATCGAACGGATGGGTGATATGCGTGACGTGCTGTCAGAACTCAACGCCCGCGTGATACGGTCGGAAGGGTCGATCGAGGAGACATTCGACCGCGCGTGGAAGATGCTGCGGATGCGGCGGATGCTGGTGCAGTCGGGCTCTGGGTACGCAGTGCTGCCGGCGAACCGGGGGTTGATCAGCTACTACGCGAACAGCATCGCGCATCTGCTGGGTCCGTTCACTGCGGGGGTGAGGGAGAGAGATACCCTCCCTGCCATGCGGGGGTGGAAAGGGTGAATGCGGAGTTGCGGCTCACGCGATTTGAAGCTGTTTGCGGTCGGTGGAGAAGTGAGAGCTTTTTCGCCCACCGGTGTTCATCCTGAAACAGCATGACTCATCCGGGCGTACATGAAGGAAGCGTGGTCGAGGTGGCCACAGGTGCGACTCAATCAGAAAGGTGATTACCCCATGCAGACAGTCCAGGCGCCGGATCCGGCGCGCGCTCCTGACCTCGTTCCTTCGCCAACGTTCCTGTACGAAGCGGCGAACAGTGTAAGGCACGAACTGCGCGGCCAACTCGATGCTCTCGTGTCTCAGCGGCACGGATACCTGAGGGAGCTTGAGGATCACGACGTGCCCGGTCCCGCGCGATCGGGTATGGAGCAGCGCATCGTCCAGATCGATCTGCGAATCGCCGAGACCGACCAACTGATCGCCGCCGCCGACGCTCAGGTCGCGAAGGCGGCCGCCGTGCCGGGCGCGGTTGTGGTACAGCCGCGCAAGGAGTGGGACGGCCCGCCGAGTGAAGTGTATTTCATGGCGCCCTTTGTGGTGCTGGCGCTGCTGCTTCCCATGTCTATTGCGCTCACTCGACGTGCGTGGAGGCGGGGAACAACCAGGATCGCGGAATTTCCGCGGGAGATGATGGACCGACTCGCCCGTCTCGAGCAGATGGGCGAAGCGACTTCTCTCGAAGTCGAGCGAATTGGCGAAGGTCAGAGGTTCGTCACGCGGCTTCTCACGGAAAAGCCCGAGCGAATCGGAGTCGTCGGGAGCGCGGAGAATAGTTAGGAACTCCTGCGCATGAATTCAGGCAGAATCGAATCGGGCCCGAAACGATTTGGTCGCGCGCCTTGTCCCGAACAAAAATCCGTCCCATAATTTCCCGCCCTCATACTTAATGGTGAAAGCCACGGTGCGAGGAGGGTACCGGCGATCAATTAGCGGAGACGAACATGATGAAATGGTCTGGCGGCGCATGGAGTACTTGGTGTTCGGCCATCGCAGCAGTTTCATTGGCCGCGTGTATGGGGCAGGCAGGCGGCACGTCGTCGGGGACTTCCAGCCAGGGCCAGGAAGGCCAGGTTCTGCGGGGCCGGGCGATTGTCGTCTCCAGCGCATGCGGTGACTGTCACACCGGCGGTGGAAATCCTGGGGCCGCCGGATGGCTCGCCGGATGGACATCGCCCCAGCAGGACTTTCCAATAGGCAAGCTGATGACACGGCCCCGCAATCTTACGCCGGACAGCGCCAGTGGCATCGGCCGCTACTCAGACCGCCAGATATTCAACGCTCTCCGCTACGGATTGCGACCCAGCGCAACCCCCGATGTCGAGATCACCTCGAGCGTTCCGGGGCAGGGCAACCATCCAGCGCAGCCCAATTACCTTGCGCCGACGATGCCGTGGGCTGCGTGGCGCCACTACTCCGACGCAGACCTGCGAGCGATCGTGGCATATCTGAAGCGCGGGCTCAAACCGGTCAGCAACCTCGTGAAGGACAGCGACATGCCGCCGGATCGCTGGGCGAGCGCATTCACGGTGGACCAGATTGGGCCCCATCCCGCTGCATCGTATCCGACTGCAAACGAGGTATCGGGCCAGGGAAACCGTGCGCAGGTACTTCGCGGCCGTGCGCTGGTCATAAATAAGGACTGCGCCGGATGTCATGGTGGCGGACCGAATCCAGCCGCCAAGGCATACCTTGCGGGTATGACGACTCCCGACCAGGAGTTCGCGATCGGTCCCTTCAAGACGCGCCCTCGCAATCTGACCCCGGACAATACTACCGGACTCGGGCGGTTCTCAGAGCGACAGATATTCAATGCGCTGCGGTTTGGATTGCGCCCAGGTGAGACGCCAGATGTTGTGATCACATCGACGGTTCCGGGGCAGGGAAATCATCCCGCGAATCCGAGGTACCTTGCAGTCCCGATGCCGTGGCCTACGTGGCGGCACATGCCCGACGCAGATCTTTGGGCGATTGCGGCTTATCTCAAGAACGGGCTCAAACCGGTCGTGAATCGCGTGGCTGACAGCGAAGGCCCGCCCGATTTCTGGGCGAGCGACTATACGGTCGCGAAAATCGGGCCCTACCCTGTAACTCCATATCCGGCCTCGACCGAGAGGCGATGAGTGTGAATCAGGGTTGGGGTTTGGGTTGACTCCAACCCCCAGCCCGGCTTAATTTTACAGGCTAACCCCGCCTTCTTTTGCGGGGGATTTTTTACACCCCAGAAGCTTAATGCCGACAATCAATCAGCTCGTCCGGCAAAGTCGCCGCGACGTACAGAAGAAAGAAAAGGCTCCTGCCCTCAAGTCCAACCCGCAGAAGCGTGGCGTATGCACTCGTGTGTACACCACCACTCCCAAGAAGCCCAATTCGGCCCTTCGGAAAGTGGCCCGTGTTCGCCTGACCAACGGTTTCGAGGTCACGGCCTACATCCCGGGCGAGGGACATAACCTGCAGGAGCACTCGATCGTGCTGATTCGCGGCGGTCGCGTGAAGGATCTTCCCGGGGTTCGCTACCATATCGTTCGCGGCTCGCTCGATGCCTCTGGCGTCAACGGTCGCAACAAGAGCCGTTCCAAGTACGGAACAAAAAAGCCCAAGGCGGGCGCACCTGCTGGAGGAAAGAAGTAAATGAGCCGTCGCAAGAAGTCGGTAAAGCGCCCAATTCTGCCTGATGCGCGCTACGACAGTCAGACCGTTTCGAAGTTCATCAACGCCATCATGTACCAGGGCAAGAAGTCCACGGCTGAGCGCATCTTTTACGATGCGATGGATCTCGTGGAGACTCGCACGGCGCAGAGCGGCGTGACGATCTTCAAGCAGGCGCTCACCAACCTTAAGCCTGCAGTCGAAGTGAAGAGCCGCCGAGTCGGCGGCGCTACTTACCAGGTACCGGTGGAAGTTCGCCCCGATCGCCGTACGGCGCTCGCGATGCGCTGGCTGATCACATTCTCTCGCGGCCGCAGTGAAAAGTCGATGGCGGAAAAACTTGCAGCTGAAGTAATCTCCGCTTCGAAGGGTGAAGGCAACGCGGTAAAGAAGAAGGAAGACACGCACCGCATGGCCGAAGCGAACAAGGCTTTCGCGCACTATCGCTGGTAGCGCAAGAGGGGTCTCGCATTGACTTCACGCCCCGTCCGACGCGACCCGTCGGACGGGGCGTTTTCTCTTGTATCGCCAGTCCCCTCTGTTGACGCGGTTCACAGGGCCCACCAATATAGGGCGTCCTCAACAAGGAGACCTCTCGTGGAAATATTCGCAGGATTCTGGTCCGGCCGTATGCGGTTCGCACTACTGACAGTCACTGCACTGATCGCTGCAGCCGATCATACGGCTAACGCCCAGGGCACAGTCGCATCCTCAGCAGTCAGTCAACCGGCGGATGTCCAGTCGGCCAAGGCAGCGCTCGCCAAATACAGCGATCCGTTCGCTGCGATCCGCGACGGGTACTTCTCCACGCTGGCCTGCATCGACTTCCCCAAGGGCGCCACTGACGGCGACGTGGTTTACCCCCCAGGCGCTATGGGCGTACACTTCATCAACACGGGTAACATCGGCCCCAAACTCGATCCCGCGAAACCGCAGGTGCTGATCTATGAGCCCGTAAAGGACAAGCTCCGCCTCGTGGCGGCGGAATGGTTCGTACCTGTCGAGGCGGCGGGAGGAGTGAGACCGGAGATTTTCGGCCAGAAGCTCGGTGGACCGATGGACGGGCACGAGCCAATCATGCCCGCGGCATTGAAGCACTACGACCTCCACGTGTGGCTGTGGAAGGATAATCCGCGGGGAATGTTCACTTCGACCAATTCCGCCGTGAAGTGTCCGAAGGCAGCCTACACCGTCGCAGTACCATCGATGGAAGGCATGAAGCATTAAGCGGCCCGGTGGCGGTCGCTGGCAATTCAATACTCAGCGACCGCCCCCAGCTTCACTTAATTTCGTGAATGGCTTTAGAAACACACAATCGGATTCTGGTCACCGGTGGGGCCGGCTTCATCGGCAGTTGGCTCATCCATGAGCTCAACAATCGCGGCATCGACCGCATAGTCGTCGCCGACTTTCTGGGCCACGACGAGAAATGGCGCAACCTCACGCCACTCGCGTTCGCCGATTACATCGATGCGGGCGACCTCCTCGGCGCACTCGAGTCGGGCCGGCTCGGGAAATTCGATTTCGTGCTGCACATGGGTGCCTGCTCTTCGACAACTGAGAAGGACGCCGCCTACCTCGTGCGGAACAACTACGAATACACGCGGCGCCTTGCCGAATGGAGCATCGGGAGCGGAGCGCGATTCGTATATGCGTCATCCGCCGCCACGTACGGCGACGGTCAGGCCGGCATGGAGGACAGCTCCGACATCGCTTACCTGCGCCGACTCAGGCCCCTCAACATGTACGGGTACTCGAAGCACATGTTCGATGTGTACGCCGCCCAGAACGGACTGCTCGACCAATGCGTCGGCATCAAGTACTTCAATGTCTTCGGCCCCAATGAGCAGCATAAGGGCGAGATGCGGAGCATGGTAAACAAGGCCTACGCACAGATCGTCGAGACGGGCTTCATCCGACTTTTCAAGAGCTACCGCAGCGACTACCGCGACGGGGAGCAGAAGCGCGATTTTATCTATGTTAAAGATGCTGCGGCGATGACGCTCCACCTCGCAGAAAGCGACACGGCTGCGGGACTTTTCAACGTCGGTGCAGGCCGTGCGGAAACCTGGCTCGACCTGGCTCATGCCGTCTTTGCGGCCATGAAGCGCGAGACGAGGATCGAGTTCGTAGACATGCCGGAGGAAATGCGTGCCGCATACCAGTACTCAACGCTTGCCGACGTAGGCAGACTACGGGCTTCGGGATATGTGAACGAGGTAAGTTCATTGACATCTGCGGTGCGCGACTACGTTAGCGGATACCTTATGCCGGCCGGGTCGGAAGACCCTTAAACAAGAGGCGGAACCTGTGACAACCCCCACTCGCATCGACACGGAGACGCTCGTCGGACTCGAGAATCAATGGAGCGCCCACAACTACCACCCGCTGGACATCATTGTGGAGCGGGGCGAAGGCCCGTGGCTCTACGACATTGAGGGAAAGCGGTATCTCGACTGCCTCAGCGCATATTCTGCCGTGAGTCAGGGGCACTGCCATCCGCGCATTCTCGAGACAATGCGCGAGCAGGCTTCCCGGGTCACGCTCACGTCGCGAGCGTTTCGCAACGACCAGTTTCCTCTCTTCTGCGAGGAGCTGGCCCGCTTTTGCGGAATGGATGCAGTGCTCGCGATGAACACTGGTGCAGAAGCAGTGGAGACGGCGATCAAGGCGGCGCGGCGTTGGGGCTATCGCGTCAAGGGCATTCCCGACGGAGCCGCCGAGATCATTGTATGCGACAACAATTTTCACGGGCGGACGACAACAATCGTCGGGTTCTCATCGGATGAGAGCTATCGCGACGGGTTCGGCCCGTTCGCGCCGGGATTCGTCAGCGTTCCTTTCGGCGACGCGAAAGCCATCGTCTCGGCAATCACTCCCAACACGTGCGCGGTCCTCATCGAGCCGATTCAGTGCGAGGCGGGCATCCTGATTCCGCCCGACGGATATCTCGCCGAAGTCGCGGCGATCTGCAAACGGAACGACGTTCTGCTGATGGCCGACGAGATCCAGACAGGGCTGGGCCGAACAGGCAAACGATTCGCGTGCGATCACGAGTCTGTGAAGCCGGATGCGTACATCCTGGGCAAGGCGCTGTCGGGCGGGTTCTATCCCGTCTCAGCCTTTGTTGCCAGGCGAGAAGTGATGGACGTCTTCGATCCAGGTAGCCACGGCAGTACGTACGGGGGAAATCCGCTTGGATGCGCTGTTGCGAGGACAGCACTTGCCGTGGTCGAGGAAGAGGGCCTCGCGGAACGCTCGTCCGAGCTTGGTGCCTGGCTTCTCGAGGAGTTACGGACGATTCGCCATCCGACGATTCGGGAGATGCGGGGCCGCGGGCTCCTTATTGCGATTGAATTGAGCGTCGCGGCGCGGCCGTTCTGCGAAGCGCTGATGGAGAAAGGCCTGCTCTGCAAGGAGACGCACGACAATGTGGTGCGAATCGCGCCTCCGCTGGTGGTCAGCCGCGAGGAGCTGGAATGGGCGCTGCTGCAGATTCGCGAAGTGTTCCAGGAAATGGAGTAGCCCTCTACCAGGCCTGCCTGTCACACGGGCTCAGACCGCCCCTCCGCGTCCCGTTCAACATTAATGGTGGGCGGGACGTTTTGTTCGTAGCGGAGCAGTGGTGCAGGCGCGGTCCGCGACACATTCTTGCATACATCCTTTCTGCCGCAGTTCCGACCTTCAACGGATTACGAATTCTCATGCAGCCAGCCTTCATTGCAGTGTCAGATGTGAAATTCTTTTTTTCTCCGGTGTCAGTCGTGTCCATTATCGGGCTGGCCGCGGCGATGTCATGCGCATGGACTAGAGGGGTCGCCGCTCAGTCGTTGTCACCCGCAGATGTTGCAGCGATCGGGAGAATTCGCGATGAAGGCATGAATCGATCGAGAGTGATGGAGACGACGAGCTGGCTAACCGATGTCTACGGCCCGCGGCTCACCAATTCTCCCAACGAAGATTCCGCGTCAGTGTGGACGATGAAAACGCTGGCTGGATGGGGCATCTCCAATCCTCGTCTCGAAACGTGGGGACCATTTGGCCGTGGCTGGAAAAATGAATTCGTTTCCGTACGAGCGATAACGCCTCAGCCGTATCCGATTGCGGCGAACGTCACCGCCTGGTCGGCTGGAACAGCGGGAGCCGTGAGAGGCGAAGCTGTGATTGGAAACAGCATCGTAAACGCTGCCGAAATGGCGAAGTTCAAGGGCAAGCTGAGGGGCAAGTACGTTCTGGTTTCGACCGCGCCCGATGCCGTCACGCGGTTCACATCGCAAGGCTCGAGGTACACCGACGAGGCGCTGGCTCAGCTCGGGAATGCGGTTGCTCCGGCCCCGACCGCCGCGCCAGGGCTTTTACCAGACGCAGTCGCGGCCGCTATCGCGCGTCGCGCCACCGCCACCGAACTCGCCGCCGCGAGACTGAAATTCTTTGCCGACGAAGGAGTTGCCGGGCTTGTCTCGGCGGGACGGGGAGATGGCGGTACCATCTTCGGTGGTGGAATGGGCGGCTCCAGGACGCTCGACAATCCTGCGACGATCCCCAGCATCGCGATGTCCGCCGAGCACTACGGCCGAATTCTCAGGACTCTCGAGAAAGGCATTCCGGTTACGCTCGAGTTGGATATACGGAACACGTTCTTCGATTCGGATCTCGGCTCTGCAAACATCCTCGCTGATCTGCCGGGCACCGATTCCAGAGTGAAAGATGAGGTCGTCATGCTCGGTGCTCATTTTGATTCGTGGAACTACGGCACGGGCGCGACGGACAACGCCGCCGGCTCGGCAGTGATGATGGAAGCGATGAGGATCCTGAAGGCCTCGGGTGCAAAGCTTCGGCGAACAGTGAGAATCGGGCTCTGGACCGGCGAGGAACAGGGGCTGCTCGGGTCGCGTGCATATGTGCAGAAGCATCTTGGCGACCGCACCACGATGAAGCTCTCACCCGCACATGCAAAGTTTGCCGGCTACTTCAACGTGGACAACGGCACCGGTGCGATTCGCGGGGTGTATCTCCAGGGAAACTCCGGCGTAGCGTCTGTGTTCAATGAGTGGATGACTCCTCTCAACGACCTCGGCATGAAGACTTTGACGATCCAGAACACGGGCGGGACAGACCATCAGAGTTTTGACGCCGTGGGACTTCCGGGCTTTCAGTTCATTCAGGACGAAATCGAATACAGCTCGCGCACTCACCACTCGAACGCCGACGTTTACGAGCGTGTTCAGGCAGGCGACATGAAGAAGAACGCGGTGATCGTAGCGACATTCGTGTACCTGACCGCAAACCGTGACGCACTCTTGCCACGCAAGCCGCTACCCGCGCCGAGGCCGTAAGTTTGTCCGCGTAGCGGGAGTGCCGCCGACCCTGGAAAGGAGCGAAGTTCGATGAAATGCCGTTCGGATCGGTTCGTTTTTGTCTTGCTGACGGTGGCTGCGTGCGTTCCCCTGGCTCCCGCACCACCGCGTGCGGAGGAGCGGCTTCACGACGTGGTCATCCGCCACGGGACGGTTTACGATGGCTCGGGCGAAGCGGGCCGTCTTACCGATGTGGCAATCGACGGCGACAGGATCACTGTCGTCGGCAATCTCAGCGGCGCGCGAGGACGGCAGGAGATCGAGGCTCGGGGGCTCGCGGTTACCCCCGGTTTCATCAACATGCTGAGTTGGGCAACGGTGTCGCTTATCGAGGACGGCCGCGCGATGAGCGACATCATGCAGGGCGTGACCCTGGAGGTGATGGGAGAAGGTGAGTCGATGGGCCCGCTCAACGCGGCGATGAAGAAGGACGATCTCGAGTCGCAGGGTGACATCAAGTATCCCATCACATGGACGACGCTCGGGGAGTACCTCGATCATCTCGTTGAGCTGGGTATCTCGCCAAATGTCGCGTCGTTCGTCGGCGCAACAACGGTGAGAGTACACGAGATCGGTTACGCGGATCGACCACCAACGCCGCAGGAACTGGAAAGGATGCAGGGTCTGGTGCGGCAGGCGATGGAAGAGGGTGCGCTCGGTGTCGGGTCTTCACTCATCTACGCGCCGGCTTTCTACGCGAAGACAGATGAGCTGATTGCTCTCGCAAAGGCGGCCGCGCCCTACGGTGGCTCGTACATCTCGCACATGCGGAGTGAAGGCGTGCGCCTGCTCGAGTCGGTAGACGAGTTGATGCGTATTGCGCGAGAGGGCGGCGTCGGCGCTGAGATTTATCATCTGAAGGCAGCGGGGAAGGACAACTGGGCCAAGTTGCCGGCGGTCATTGCCAAAGTGGATTCCGCACGCGCTGCCGGGCTCGACATACGCGCTGATATGTACACCTATACCGCGGGAGCGACTGGCCTCGATGCGTCGATGCCTCCGTGGGTGCAGGAAGGCGGTTACAAGGAATGGGCGAAGCGTCTGAATGACCCGGCAATTCGCGCGCGTGTCGCAATCGAGATGCGGACGCCGACCGATAAATGGGAGAACTTCTTCACGGCCGTCGGATCGCCAGACAAGATCATCCTTGTCGGATTCAAGGCAGACTCGCTCAAATCCCTCACCGGAAAAACTCTGGCCGAAGTGGCGCGGATGCGCGGCAAGTCGCCTGAAGAGACTGCCATGGATCTGGTGATCCAGGACGGGAGCCGGGTAGGCACGGTGTACTTTCTCATGTCTGAAGAAAACGTTCGGCGGCAG
>JBKJRW010000083.1:0-4503 GCA_046593165.1 Gemmatimonadaceae bacterium | reverse complement strand
AAGAAATTCTGGGGGATCTGCATCTGGGACGCCCTTGGGATTGCCGCGGCTCTCAACTCCGATGCCGTCATCACGGCTCCGTGCGGCGACTGTGGGGAAGAAATGACAATGGAGTTGCGCGACAGGAAACTCGTACAGTCAGAAGGCGTGGTGCATTTCGCGATTCCGGCGCATCAATGGTGGGACAATATTGGATTCACATGAAGCACCATGCTTCTCTTCCGTGATGAAGAGCATATAGATCGTTGGTGTGCGGCCCGTGAGCTGCCGCGTGGTGCCACGCTAACGCCCGAGCAAACATGGCGGCTTGCCGAGGGGTGGTACCGAAACAAGCTTCACCCCGATTGGCGGCGACACACGCTCGAAGAAACCGAGGCTCTACTTGCTTCGGTTGGGCTGACAGGCGCGTTCTGGAATCTGCGCGATTGAGGTGATGCCACGTATTTTGTCCAGCAGACGTGCATGCCGCTCAGAAGACCGCGAGCGGATTTAGCGGAGAACCGGTGCCCGACTGAATCCTGAGTGGTGCAGCAACGAACAGGAATGTCCACCGCGACCGCTTCGCCGCTTCACTCGCGAGTCGTTCGAGATCGAGATTCTCGATCAATGGCATTCCCATGCCCACGATCGCCAGAACGTGGAATGGAGAGTTGATTCCGGTTACCGGACTCGGCGTCATGTCGGTTCCGCCCTCATCCCCAAAAGCGGCAACGCTGCGCCCGCGCAGCCATTCCGCGACCGAAGGGTGAACGCCCGCCGAACGGGCAAGAGGCTTCGCGGGTTCCCAGCGCCCGCTCCGTATCATGACTATGTCGCCCGACCGGATTCGAATTCCCGTCTGACGCTCCCACGCAACCAGGTCCTCGACTGACAATGGAGTTTCCACGGCGGCACGCTGCGCTGCACGCAGTCGCGGAACATCGACGAGTACGCCGCGGCTCATGAGCCCGTCACGCATGAGATCGATTCGCCCGTGACCAGGCGGCCCCTCATGTCGCGTCACGGTTCGGCGATTGTACGCTCGACCGCGATAGGTCAGGTGCGACAGCGCATCTATGTGCGTATGGCCCCAGCCATGATAAAAGAGGCCGAGCTTCTCGCCCGACCACATCACCGAGTTGTCACTTGGACCCAGCACACTGTCGGGTATGTGGAAGAAATCAATAGTCGTGGGGAGGAACCCGCCTTCCGAACCTGCAATCACGTCGCGTGCAAGCGAGATACTCTTCCCGTCCCGAACTTCGGAGGCGGCGGCACGCCGCACGCCAGCCGTGATGAAGTTGAGGGTGCCCAATTCATCCTGCGGCCCCCAGCGGGATGAGTTGTCGACCCGCGCCAGCATTGCGTCGAACTGCACGCGCGTGAGAGGAGCGGCATTGGCCTGTGCGCCGGCGATTTCGTAAGGAAGGAACATCGCAATCAGCATCGTACCACGCAGCGTCTTTGCAACGTTCAGCATGAGCACACTCCGCGAAGGGGGGCGGCACCAAGTGGCGAATAATATGATCGAATCACCCTCGTTGTGTATTCTTGCGGCGTGAAACTACATTCGCGATGACATAGCTCGACTCACTGCGACCGATGGAGAAATGACATGATGAAACCGGCAAAGAACACGATTTGTCTTTGGTACGATCGCGACGCCGAGGACGCGGCGCGGTTTTACGCGAAAACCTTTCCTGATTCGTCCGTGGGCGCGGTATACCATGCGCCGGGCGACTATCCGTCGGGGAAGAAAGGAGATGTCTTGACCGTGGAGTTTACGGTGCTCGGCATTCCGTGCCTCGGCCTCAACGGCGGGCCCGAGTTCAAGCACAACGAAGCGTTCTCGTTCCAGGTCGCAACCGCTGACCAGGCCGAAACGGATCGCTACTGGAACGCGATAGTCGGCAATGGCGGCAAGGAGAGCGAGTGCGGCTGGTGCAAAGACAAATGGGGATTGTCCTGGCAGATTACGCCGATCGCCCTCACGAACGCGATCATCGATCCCGATCCAGCTGCTGCCAGACGTGCATTCGATGCGATGATGCAGATGAAAAAAATCGACATCGCTGCCATCGAAGCGGCGCGCCGCGGTTGAGGGTGCATCGCCTGCGAGGGGCGAAGGTCGGGGCCGAATTACCTGGTGGAACGACCGGATCGTTCATGAACGATCCCAATTTGACGGACAAGAAGTATCCAGGTAATCCGACGAAGTTCTAAAGTAGGGATGGCCACGCCCGGTGATGATAAAGCTCACCGGGCGGTCGCCGGTCAAAATGTCGCTCTGCCCTGCTACTGCGTGGGCCGCGGAAGAGCCGTCGGCGGAAGGATGTTGTTCAGCCGCATATAATTCGCGAGCTGGCTGTAGTGGTCCGCCATGTCGAGAGCGTGGCCCAGTGCCATTGCGGCGCGAGTCGTGTTGCGCGTCTGATTTCTGAATGTCATTGCAACCGACTCGGCGAGCTTCTTGTCGTCGAGCTGTGCGAATGCGTCTGCGCAAAACTTGAACGACTCCTTGAGTTTCGTGACCAGCGTGTCTTTTGGCCACGTCGCCTTCACCGAGTCGGGGGTTGCCGTGTCGCCTGCCGGACGCGCTGACTTCATCGCTCCGAACCTGTCGCAGAACAGATAATTATCGTTGGCCAGATGCTGCGCGATATATCCGATGGAGAGTTGCGCCGGCGTCGGCCGATAGCTGAACTTCGACGCGGGGATCGAATCGAATGCTTGCGCGAGATTGCGATGGAGGGCCATCGTCCTGCCCCTGAAAGCGGATGTGATCGGATTTGGGTCGGGCGTTGCGGGAGGAGCCGCGGGCTGCTGTGCGGTGAGGCCCACTGGAAGGGCCAGGACGAGAATTGCTGCAAGCGACGTCTTCATTTGAACTCCGGCGAAAGGGACGGGACGGGTCGTGATAGTGGGGAGCAGAATGGGCCGCCGCAAGCGTGCGTCGTCCTGACCAAGGATTGCGCATGCTCAGCATGCTCTTTTATTTGACTCGACCAGGGCTTGACCGGAGTCGCAAATGAAAGGTGGCAAGGGAGGAAGGAAGCGAAAGGGTCGCGCAGTTCCGACCGGGAAGACGCCTCGCCCTGCGCCCGCTAAGGCGAAGAACAAATCGACGCATCGACCGGCAAGCGTCGCTCCGAAAAAGGGAAGTCGAAAGAATTCCGAGTTTGGGTGGAGCTCGACGAGAGCAGAGGAGTAGAGCACCGCCGATCCAACGTCCGACTCACTCCGTCTAGTCGCTTAACTCACCGCCGGCGCCCCGCCGCACCCCCAGGCTCAGGATCCTCGAGATGAGGTCGCCGTACTCCATCCCCACCAGCGCCGCCGCCGAGGCGATCTCCTCTCCATCTGAAATGTCGGGATTGGGATTCGCATCGAGAAAGTACGGCACGTTCGACGCACTCAACCGAAAATCGATTCGCGCGTAGCCGTCGAGTTCCAACGTGCGGTATATGCGCTTCGCCAGGCGCGCGATCCGCTCCACAACCTCCGGCTCCAGCCCCTCGGCAGCCTTGAGCGCAATGCCGCGTTTGGCCTGATAGACGAGGTCATGCTTGGCCTTCGCGGTGGCGATGAGGGGTGCATTCGCTGGCAGATTCTCGAAGACAAGCTCCACCGGCGGCAGCGCCACCAGACGGTCGTTTCCGATCACGGCTACGTAAATCTCCCGGCCGACGATGAATCGCTCGACAATCGCGTCGGTACCGATGCTTTCGTGCACAAAGGCAACGCGCTCCGCCAGCCGTTCGTCGTCCTCGACAAGCGACGCCTGCGCAATCCCGTAGGACGCATGCTCCATCAGGCTCTTCACGAACAGCGGGAACTCGAGCTTCCGCGGACGGCGCGTGCGGTGTCCACGAGGGATGACGAGAAAATCCGGGACCGGAATCCGATGGTACGCGAGCAGCTTCTTGGACAACGACTTGCTGCGCGCGAGTATCAGCCCGCGCGGATTGCAGCCCGTGTACGGGACGCGCAACAACTCGAGCAGACTCACCACGTTCTGATCGAACAAAACGTTGTTGTGAAACTCCTCGAGGAGGTTGAACACCACGTGCGGCTTGAAATCCTCGACCGAATCGCGAATTGGAAGGAACTCGTCCTGCACGCCGAGCGCGCGGGTCTCGTGGCCGAGGTGCCGAAGACACTGCACGATGTCGAATTCGGCTTTGAGAGCGAGCGCTTCCTGAGGAGTAAGTCCGTCGAGAGAATCCGGTGGAACGTGGTCGGGGTGCATCAGCACCAGAACGCGGAGCTTCTTCATAGCGCGATCCAGTCCCGGCGTCCTTCGCTGTAGAGGAAGTGCATGGTCTTCACCGTGAGGAGAACAGCGAAATCGATCCTCAACTGGCGATCGCCCCCAACAGCACGCAATCGGAGCTCGCGCGAGCGGCGGAGCATGTGGCCCAGCACAACATCGAGGGTAAACTCGTATTCGCCGGTCCACTTCGCGACCATTTGCCTGATCTCCCTGCGATTGCGCCGCAAAAATGCTGACGCGAGCGGCTGGTT
>JBKJRW010000168.1:0-6876 GCA_046593165.1 Gemmatimonadaceae bacterium | reverse complement strand
CACGCGCGTGTCGGGCAAGGTGGTGTCGATCACCAACTACGGCGCGTTTATCGAACTCGAGCCGGGCATCGAGGGTCTGGTGCACATCAGCGAGATGAGCTGGACTCGCAACGTGCGTCACCCGTCGAAGCTCGTTTCAATCGGTGAGGCGATCGAGGCGGTCGTTCTCAAGGTCGATCCGAACGAAGAAAAGATCTCGCTCGGCATGAAGCAGACGGAGCAGGATCCGTGGATGATGCTGCCGCAGAAGTATCCGGTCGGCACGCGTCTCAACGGAAAGGTTCGCAACCTTACCAGCTTCGGCGCGTTTGTGGAGATCGAGCCGGGTATCGACGGCCTCATTCACATCTCCGACATGTCCTGGACCAAGCGCGTTCAGCATCCGTCGGAAGTGGTGAAGAAGGGCGATGCAGTTGATGTCGTGATCCTGAACATCGACGCCGACAACAAGCGCATCTCGCTCGGGCTCAAGCAGGCGCAGGACGATCCGTGGCTCAAGATCGGCGAGACCTACCCGGTCGGAACCGAACTCGATGGATCTGTCGTTCGCCTGATGGACAAGGGCGTAGTCGTGGATATCGGCAACGATATCGAGGGCTTCGTTCCCGTGAGCCAGCTCAACTTCGGTAATCCGGTGGACAGTCCTGCCGACATGACGTGGGAAGCGATGAAGGTCGGGGTGCGGGTGCTCGAAGTCGATCCCATTCAGCGCCGCATCGTGCTCGCGGTGACGAACATTCCTGAGGGTCAGGAGCGGCCGGAGACGCCGAGCAAGGTGATTCCGATGGAGTCGGACGATTACAACATGTCGGATCCGATTCCGATGCCGGTCATCTTTGACGACAGCGAAGGCTGATCGGTTTTCTGGATCTTGAGGGAGGGCCCGCCAGCTATCACTGGCGGGCTTTTTCGTTTAGAGACGGAACGGCGGCTGAGATCAGCGAGTACGCGGCGCGGAGCGCCCGGTTTTCTCAGTTGACCTTTACCCGAAGTTCCGCGCTGACCGCTCCGGGCTAAAGCGGTGCTTCTCCGCAGTCTTACGCGGGTCGTCCACCTGAGTGCCAGAGTACCGCAAAAAAATGGCAGGTACTCCCGGCGAGCACAAACAAATGCCACACTGCGTGCCCGTACCGGACCCTCTTGTCGGTCGCATAAAAAACGACTCCCCCGGTATAGCACAGTCCACCAGCAACCAGCCACCAAACACCGGCAGGCCCGACGTGCGTAATGAGCGGCCGAATCGCCAGGACCGACACCCACCCCATGCCGATGTAGAGCGAAGTGGACACCCACGGCTTCCCGAATCCGCGCCAACTCTTGAGCAGGATTCCCAAAAAAGCCATGACCCAGATCGACACAAGCAACGTAGTGCCGAGCGGCCCTCGCAGCGGACCGAGCGCGAAAGGCGTGTAACTGCCGGCGATCAAGAGGTAAATGGCGGAGTGGTCGATCACTCGCAACACGCGCCGCGCTCGGGAGTGCGCGAAGGAGTGGTAGACCGTTGATGCTCCGTAAAGGAGCACGAGCGACGCGCCGAATACAGCAGCGCCCGTGGTCTGAAGGGCGTCGCCGCGCGACAGGGCGGCCTGGATGATGATTGGGAGCGCAATCAAGCTCGCCACCAGGCCGAGCCCGTGCGTCACACTGTTGGCAATCGCCTCGCCAACATGATAGGTGGTGTGAGAAACGTCGGACACGGCCTTGAATTTAACGGGTGTACCGCACCGTGGTGCCGGGGCTACGCCGCGACCGATAATCTTCCGATAATCTTCCGTTGCGTGACCGCCTACGCGCTACGACTTTAGTGCGGTCTCGGGCGACCCGCTGTCCCGGTGCCGAGAGATCTCTTATGCATCCCGCAACCGCACGCATCCAATGAGCTCAACCAAGGGGAAACTGGGCTGGCTGGCCCTTGCTGTATTAATCGTCGCCCTCGTCGGTGGCAGTTATGCGATGGGGCGAAAGGACATCGATCCGCTCGCTATGCTTCAGCGAGTCATTGCGCCGGCCGATTCGACGGCGGTTGCGACCGCACTCTTCCAACGCTGCGGCGCGATCGGCGGACCGGCCGAGACGAAGTGCTACGGCGCGGCGCTGGATTCGCTGGCTACCAGGGGGCAGGTTCGAGTCGCGATGCGCGCCCTCGCGCGACTAGCGGTTCTCGACCCCGACGCAGGCCGCGAGGGTCACACTTTCGCGCATAGCATCGGAATGGCCGCAGGGCGGGGCGGTGGCGACATCTCGGCCATGTTCGCCCAGTGCGACGAAAGCAATCAGTCGGGCTGTTATCACGGAGTCCTCCAGTCGTACCTCGTCGCTGCAAAGAGCATCGGTCCAACCGAGGTGAACGCTACCTGCCAGTCGTTCAAGGGGCCGAAGGCCGACAGGTGGCTTCTGTTCCAGTGTGTTCATGGGACGGGCCACGGTCTCACGATGTACTACGGCCACGACATGCCGCGCGCCCTCAAGGACTGCGACTACATGAACGAGGACTGGGATCGTCGGTCATGCTACGCGGGTGTGTTCATGGAGAACATCGTGAATGCACAAACTCCTAAAGACATGTCACACGACGACGGGCACGGAGGGCACATGGCGGGAATGGCGCCTCCCTCCAAGTGGAAGGCGCTCGACAAGAATGACCTTCTCTATCCGTGCTCGATAATGGAGGACAAGTATCTGGCCGCGTGTTACGAGATGCAGACGGCGGCGATCCTTTTCCAGAACGGCGGCAACATCAAAAGCGCTGCCGGCACTTGTGACACGGCCCCAAAAGCGATGCGGATCGTCTGCTACCAGAGTCTCGGCCGCGACATCAGCGCCTATGCTCTCCAGAATCATGCCCAGGCCATCGAGATGTGCGCGCTCGGAACACTGAAGTATCAGCCGTGGTGCTATTTCGGTCTGGTCAAGAGCTTCGTGAACATGAATGCACGTGCCGAAGATGGTGTCGCCTTCTGCAAGGAGCTGACGGGCGGCCCGAGCAAGATGAAGTGCTATGAGGCGGTCGGCGAACAGATCGGAACTTTGCGAAACGAAACCGCCGAGCGGAGCGCTCTCTGTCAGGGTTCGGAACCGGAGTATCGCGAGGCGTGCTTGTTCGGCGCGCGGGTGACCATCGTGCCTCCACCAGCGCTCGATCAAATCAACAAATCAGCGACGGCGTGACAGCATCCCGCTCGAGGTGAAATCCGTCTGGCGGGTACTGACAGGAACAATCGGCATCGTTCTCGCCATCGGTGTGAACGGCTATTACGCGTCGGCCGGGTATCGGCCAGCGATGCCATTCCTGCTGGTGATCCCGGTTGCTGCGATCTGCATCGCCTTTCAACGCGGGCAGGTGTCCGCGCTGTCGGCGATTCCCACACGCGTAGACCTTATCGCCGCTGCGGTGCGGCGGCGGCGATCGCGTCCTTCCGTGAAATCACTGTGCCTCTTCCTTCTTGCTGCGTCGGCCCTCACCGCATGCGCGACAGCACACTTCAACCAGGTTGCATTCGCTGGCGAAGGATCGGCAGCATCGGCAAAGCCGCCCACTGGCCAGACAGTCCACGTGGTTTCCAACTCACAGATGGCGGATACAGTGCTCGAGGCTCGCATTCGCGCGGCACTCGAGATATTCCTCCTCCAGCGTGGTTACGTTCTCGCGGCTCCTGAAGAGGCGGAGGTTTATGTCCTCGCCACGTTCGGGAGCGGCAAGCGATTGGTTGCGTCCGAGGTCTCGATATTCAAGGAAGCTGAGGCGACGATTGTGCGAGACAGGCAGGGGAATCCAGTCCGGCGGCAGTACACTCCGGGAAGAATGGAATCGCTCCGCGTGCCGACCTACGAGAACAGCGTGTGGTTGCAGGTGCTCTCATCGGACGCAAGGTATTTTCGTGCAACCGGTATGGTGAGGAATTTCTGGCGGGGAGAAGCGGCCATGAAGGGGAAGCCCGAATCACTTTCCCACGCCGCTCCTTACCTGCTTGTCCCATCGCTCAAATTCTTTGGCCGGGGCACCCGCACGGTCGTGACGATGGACGTGCGGGAGAAGGATCTATCCTGGCACTGAATCGATTTTTGTGTCGGCCGCTTTTATCCAATGTTGGACCAAGAAAAGCCCGCGCTTCCATGGCGCGGGCTTTTTTCGCAGGCCGGCGCTGTTACTTGCTTTGAGTCACAGCAAAACCATCGATATGCACATCCAGGTTGTGATTCACCCGGATGCCTCCGATGCCGGCGGTACCCGCGTGTGACGGGCCGCTGTCGAGCACTGAGCGCGGAAGCGTATGAACTTCGGTGCCGTTCACACGGAAGCTCACATTCGTCGCACCCGTTACGACGGACAGAGTATTTGAAGCCTTTCCGTTGGCGTCGATTGCCTTGATGGCAGCATTGGCCGTCCAGTCATGGATCTTGTGCACAGTAGTATCGTTGGCGCGGTGGCTAATAAAAAACTTTCCATCCTGGCGGACCAGGAAGTAAGCGTAGCTCTGGTTGGGCGTGTCCAGATCTCTTCCCGCGACGATGAGCCCGTAGCCTTCAGGATGCGTAGAAGCCTTCGTCTGGTTGAAGGTCGCCTGCACCGAATAGTTGCCGGTGGCCGAATTTGCGGGGTTCCAATAGATGGCCGCAGGCCCGGAGGTGACGTGGATGCCACTGCCCATCGACAGGAACTTCGCATCGGTGATCTTGCGGCCCTGTGTTGCAGCACGCGGATCGATGCGGCCGGTCCAGCCAGCGACCTTTACCCCGCCGTCGCTCACGAGCTTGTCAGGGTCACTTCCTTGTGCAGAGACGGACGCTGCGCTTAAGGCGAGCAGGGATGCTGCGGCTGCAAGTGCAATTCTCATGTAATTTCTCCTTCGTGCGATTGGCGGAATTGTTGGCCGAAACTGGATATTACGTGTGTGACACACACATGCGCCAGCGGGTTGGCTCCTGTCCGTGTCCCCGAGCCAGAAATGTCACGTCTGCCCGCTTCTTTTCATCGCTCCCAGACCCAGTGCGAGGAATGCGACGCCCAGGCCGATATAGGCCGTGTTGCGGGGTGTGCCTCGCAATCCCAGAGAGAGGAAAAGTCCAGCCGCTACGAGGAAAAGAAGTCCGGCGACACGCGCATTTTTCATTTGGTTTTTGCGTTGGAGAGTAAAACCTCGGCCCGCGCTGCGTCCCGTTTCTCGGCGACAGTGACCTGCGGGTTGAGCTCGATAGAGCGGCGCCAGGCGGCGATCGCGCGCGCCTCATCGCCGAGCTTGCGATGAGAGTCGCCGAGTGCGAGGTGTGCAGCATATGACGACGGAAACGAACGGCTGATCAAAGCGAGCAGCGAGACGGCGCCGGCGGCTTGACCTCTCGCCGTCTGTTCCGCCGCCAGACTGACGAGAGGAGGCTCGGAAATCTCGTACGCGGCGAGAAGCTTGCTCGAACTTAAAGCGTTGTAACCACGGACTGCGCGGGCAAGCGGTATATGCGCCTGAAGAGAATCGCGGAGCGCGGTATGAAGGCCAGGCATTATCGGGGAGATGAGGATCAGCTTGTTGCCGCCTGGGCTCACGACATATGTCGTCACGCTTTGCAGCTCCGGGTCTGCAAACGACGCGACGCGGCGCCAGTTGCCCGTCGAGCGGGGCTGCAGGGCGAAAACGCTGTTGCCCTTGCCCATGAGCACGAATCCGTTTGACGCCCACGTGTGCGCCACTCGGCCCGGGATGGCGGCCGCAATGCGGGACGTACGCAGCGTGCGCAAGTCGAGGCGACGAAGCTGGTTGAGACCGGCCGAATCGGTGCGTGTGTAGCTGATGGCCGGTTCGCCGCGGATCAACTGAGGTGGCAGGTTCGCAACAGGCATGTCGTAATCCTTCATCGACCCTGTGCGCGCATCGAATATCGCGACGGCAGTTCGGGATTTTGGCCTGACCATCGCGAATCTGTTCCGATCGACGCGCACATAGTATCCCACGGTATCAGCGCCTGGCAGGACACCTCGCATTGGGCGTCCGCTCATGTCATAAAGCCACGGTCCCCATTCGCGAAACAGTGTTGCAGGTGTCCACCGAATCACCATGAGATGGCCATCCGGCGTGACGGTCGGACTGTTCTCCATCTCAGGAGTTGCAGTGATTCGGGACTCGGTACCCGTCGCGAGGTCGATTTTATAGATGTCGGATTGCGAATCGCCGCTATCTCTCCGGCTCACGAACAAAATCGCTTTCCCGTCGGGTGTGAACGACGGCTGACTGCTCACTCCGCGGTCTCCGGTAAGCTTTCGCGGCGTGCCGACCTGGACCGAGGCATGGTCGTATGCAAGGTCGGCGACGTAGAGATTTACGGGGACCGGGGCCTGTGATTGGGCGTTCGTAGCAGCTGGGGCGACGAGCGTTGATAGAGCCAGTGCTGTCCTGAGCAGGCGTGCGCTTCGCGGCGGCGACCTTCGCGAGACTATCGCTGGCACTCCCAATTTCTCGATTTCCATTGGCTGATCAATTCGCTGATCCATTCGCTGATTGATTCAAGAGTCGTAGTCAGTTGGATTGTCCGGGAGCGGCTAATCTGCAGGGCTGGCAGGGCCGGAGCCAGAGCGGCGGGAATCGAGGCAGCGACCGAATTTGAGGAGCCCATTCAAGCCGCCATCGGGACGGGCGAGGTTTTTGCCATTATCGTCGACGGGCAGTTGGCACGCAACATTCGAGGGGGGTTATCAGATGCGCTGGACTCCAGGCGGACGCAGTAAGAATCTTGAGGATCGCAGGGGTAGCGGCGGCATCGGACGGGGGATCGGGATCGGTGGCACGGTAGTCGTCCTCGCTCTGAGTCTCATTACCGGACGGAATCTCTTCAGCGACCTGGGGGTCGAGCCGGGAATCACATCGGCTGGCGCTTCGCTGAGCCCCG
>JBKJRW010000208.1:0-2894 GCA_046593165.1 Gemmatimonadaceae bacterium | reverse complement strand
ACTAGATTCACCACAGCTTCTACGTGCGTATCCCACCGATTGAGGTCTCCAGCCGCTGGCCAGTGGGCAGCCCACGTCTGAACAAGCCCTCTAAAGCTTCGCCAAGTGCCTGAAGGCGCGACACTCGACTATCCCGAATTTGCGATACTCTTAAAGACGCCTCAGGCGAGCTTCCTCAAGAGCAGGTGCAGCAACTCCTAAAAGGAGTTACGCAGCCATTGCCAGGTTATCGTTGGCAGTTGAAAATTTTCCCGAAGGTTTAACCAGGATCCGAGCACCTGGGCACGCAGCCACAGCTTCACCAACCCCGTCGAAGCCAGTCGCCCCCGTTCACGAAGTATACGCGAACGGAGGCGACATGTCAACAAAGCAACGGCTCACAAAACACTTTACCTGCATGCCACTAAAGCGCTGCGAAACATCACTTTCGAGGCATTGGCCAGCTCCCTGCTATTGTATAAGCGTTCCCTGCGTCGCCCACACCAACCAGCGCCCATCCCTCTTCACAAATGTGTCCGTAAATCGAGTCCGGGTATTGAGCGGCTTTCCCGCGGCGTCACGCCCCTTCACATGATTGATCCCCGTCACTACCGCATAATTCCCGTCAATTCGCACATTAAGGTCCGAGAGCTCCAGCGATTCCAGTACCGACTTGTCGGCCTTCATCGACGCGATCACCTGCGCCTTCGTTTCCAGCGCCCCGGTACGACTACTCACCTCAGTGGCGTTGGGCGCGTAGTTCGCCTCGATCCAGGCGGCATCGCCCGCCTTGTAGGCGGCATTCCAATCCAGCTCCATGTAGTTGAGGACCCCCGCGTCATTCAAGGGATGCCCCGTTGTGCTTATCGCCTGCCACCGACCCCCGTTCTTCTCAAGAAAGTGGACACTCCTCGAATAGAACGGCGCATTCGTAGTCCCGGCAGCGGGAGGCACGACGTTGCGGTGCGTGATTGTGGCCGTGCTGCCGGTGCACGAGATCATGAAATGGTCGGCAGTCGCAGCGGGCTGCGGATTCGCCCTGCTCAACTCGGCGTTACGAACGGCGTTCGCGATGGTCGTGGCACGATCCGAGGAACCATTGATGTTGTGGCCCATGAAATTTGGCGCAATTACATTTTCCAGGAACGCGCGGTCACCTCTAATCGTCGCATCACCCCATGTCCTGTCGAACGTTTCGAGCGCCGCCTTGTCCGAAACGCTGCACTGTGCGAGTGAAGGTGTAGAAGCGAACAGCGATAGGAGTGCTGCGACGGCGATCACACGGGTCATACGGACTCCTTTGCGAGTTGTGGGAACGACCACGCCAACTGGCGCGCCATCTCATATGGTTCCTGCCAGCCCAACTTGCAAGACCCCGGGTCCTAGGCCGCCGCGTCCACCTCTGCCCCGGCTGGATGACTCGCCAGGTAGTCAGCAAAGATTCCCTCCACCTGACTGAACGAATCCACCGCATAGAGCAGCTTACGCAAATCGGCGGAACCAGGTAGCCCCTTCACATACCACCCAAGGTGCTTGCGAAACTCGATCGCCGCCCCGCGCGGATCGGCCTCATACTCCTCGACCATCCTTGCGTGCTCGAGCGCAACCGCGAAGCGTTCCTCAACCCCCGGAGCCGCTGGCTTCGGAAGGCCGGCCAACATTGCGCGGACCTGGCCGAATATCCACGGCTGCCCAAACGCACCGCGCGCGATCATCACTCCCGCACAACCGGTTTGGCGATGCATACGAACCGCGTCCTCGGCGGTCTTGATGTCTCCATTGCCAAGCACCGGAATATCCAAAGCATCGACGATCGCCGCGATCTCCTCCCACCGTGCTGCGCCCGTGTACATCTGCGTGCGCGTGCGCGGGTGCAACGCAAGCACGCGCGCGCCTGCATCCTGACACCTGAGAGCAATCGCAACCGGGTCGCGCATCTCCTCGTTCCATCCGCTCCGGATCTTCACTGTCACCGGAAGGTGTGTTCGCGACGCGACCGCGCGAATGACCTGCTGCACAAGATCGAGATCGCGAAGACATCCCGAGCCGCCGTTGCGGCGAACAACCTTCTTCACGGGACAACCGAAATTGATGTCGATGAACTCGGGATCAAAGACATCGGTAACCAACGCCGCCGCATCGCCCATTGCTTCCGGATCAGCGCCGAATATCTGCACGCCGATAGGGCGCTCATCTGGCCCGAACCGAAGCTTCGACAATGTTGCCGGGTTCTCACGGCGAATTGCCTCTGCCGACAGAAACTCGGTCACCACGACGTCGGCGCCGTGCCGCCGACAAATTCGGCGAAAAGGCGACTCCGATACTCCGGCCATCGGCGCGAGGTAAAGTGGGACGTCGTTGTCGTGATCGAATGGAAAGCGCATGAATTCGAAGCTAACGGAGCCTTCAAGTGCTTGCAACATCGTGGGTTGCCCCATTCTCGGGGCAACTGTAACTTGCGACAGCCGCGCGCGGCCGATCACCACCTAGACGAGGCGATGGATGGAGCTGCGAGAGTTTTTTTCCGAAGACGCGATCAAGCTTGAACTCGAAGGGACGACCAAGGACGATGTTCTCAGGGAACTCATCGCACTTCTCGGCCTGGACGAGAAAGCTGAAGGCATGCTTTTCAAGATGCTCAAACGGAGAGAGAATCTCGGATCCACCGGCATCGGTCGCGGCATCGCGATCCCCCACTGCCGCTCACTAGTGGTGAACAAGCTCCGGGTTGCCTTCGGCCGGAAAAGCGAAGGGCTCGACTTCAAGGCCATCGACGAGAAGCCGGTGAACTTCTTCTTTCTGATCGTCGCGCCACCGCTCGAAGTCTCGAATCAATACCTGCCGGTGCTCGGCAAGATTGCTCAGTTCTCGAAGGAATCGGATGTGCCGGACAGGCTGTTCGGACTCAGCGAGCC
>JBKJRW010000047.1:0-13623 GCA_046593165.1 Gemmatimonadaceae bacterium | reverse complement strand
TAAGCGTGCTCGTCGGCAACAGGTTCGTGACCGAAGTGTCAGGCCACAATGTAGAGATGGATGCCATCAAGGATGCGCTGGGGAAGCTGGACCTGAAGAAGCTCGAGGGCATGAAGGGTGAGGGTGTGCATTAACACCCGATGCGGCTTCGTTCGGTCTGGCTTGCTCCGGTAACGGCCATTGCTGGCCTGGCGTGCGGTTCGTCGAACGAGGCCTCGCCGCGTGATTCCATCGCGGTGGCACAACCGCATGTCGTTGCCGAGTCACGGCGACCAGTCGGAAACGAGAATTCCAACCCGTGTCCTCATACGGGAAAGTGGGCGTTGTGCACTTTGGAAAGGCGCATGCGGCAGTCTGGGTTCGTGGCGAAACGGATCGATGGTGAGCGACCCGATCGCTCAGGGTTCAGCGTAAGTCCGACGGTGTACTCGCTGGGCAGGTCTCGCCTCGAGGTATTTCTCTATGAGGACGAGGCCGGCCTGGCCCGCGACATCGCCGGTCTCGACACCGTACTCGTTTCGCCGCGCGGCTCAGCCAAGTCACAATGGGAGTCCTCACCCACTTTCATCCGATCGGGCAACCTTGCCGCCGTCCTTCTGACTTCGAGCCCGCTGCAAGCGGAACGTCTCGCGCTCGCAATTACAGCGGGAGCACCTCAGCCCGGGTCGCCGCGCTGAGATCAGCGCGGCGCTGATTTCTGCTGTGCGATCCAGATTTTCACGTTCTCGTCGAGTACCGCCAGAGGGAGCGAGCCACTGCCTAGCACGAGGTCGTGAAATTTTCTTACGTCGAACCGTGGGCCAAGCTCTCGTTCAGCCTGGCTCCGCAGGTCGCGGATTTTCATCTGACCCGTCTTGTAGGCGAGCGCCTGGCCAGGCCAGGCGATGTAGCGATCCACCTCGTTGGTAATGTTGGTGATGGTGAGGGCGCTGTTACCAGCCATGTAGTCGATCGACTGCTGTCGTGTCCAGCCCTTCCAGTGAATCCCGGTATCCACGACCAGGCGGCAGGCTCGCCACATTTCGAACGAGAGGCGGCCGAACTCGCTGTAGGGATTGGTATAGAAGCCGACTTCCTTACCCAGTGATTCGGAGTAGAGGGCCCACCCTTCGACGAACGCCGTTTCTCCGCTGAACCGGCGGAAGTTCGGCACATCGGTCAGCTCCTGCTGGAGGGCGATCTGAAGGTGATGACCGGGGACTGCTTCGTGACTGGCCAGCGCCTCGATTTCGTAAAGGGGTCGCGACCGAAGTTCATGAACGTTGATCCAGTAGGTGCCGCTTCGCGTGCCGTCACCTGCCGGGCGCCCGTAGTATGCTGTTGTGGTGCGGGGGGCGATGTAGTCGGGAATCGTCTTGATTCCATACGACATTCGCGGAAGCTTCCCGAACAATTTCGGAAGTTCGCCATCCATCAGTTTCAGAAAATAGGCGTTTTTTTCGAGCAGTTCCACCGGTGATTTCGCGTAGAATTGCGAATCGGTACGAAGAAACGAAATGAACCCGGCGAAATCGCCTTTCCACGCGGTCGTCTTCATGACCGAATCCATCGCGGCGCGGATGCGCGCCACTTCGCGCAGTCCTGTGTCGTGCACCTTGTCGGGTGTCGCGTCGTCGAGTGTAGTGTACTGCCGAACGAGAAACTCGTAGTACTTCTTGCCATTCGGCATGTCGCTGGCGGCGAGTGACGCGCGGCCTGCAGGCCGGTATTCCTTGAGGATGAAGTCGAGAAAATCGCGGTAGCCCGCGACTACGCCGCTCATGATTGCATCGCGGCCTGATGCGATTAGCGCGGGCCTGTCGGCCGCGGGAACAGTCGATGGGAACTCGGCGAATGGTTTCCAGAGCAGGCTCTTTGCAGCATCGTCCACGATGTGGGGAGTCAGCGACCCTTCGATGCCATCGAGGGAGACCCTGGGGAGAACCATCCCCCGCTTGATGCCTTCACGCATCGTCTCGATGTTGTCGCCGGCGAACTTCCTGAAGGCCGCAAGACGCGCAGTGTAATTCCGATAGTCCTGAGTGGTGCGGAGAGGAACCTCGCTGGGAAGCTCTGGAAACCCCGTGTGAAATCCTTCTCGATTGGTAATGACGAGAAGGTCGCCGCCAAGCTGCACGTTCTCGATGTTCTGGCGAAGGGAGCGGGCCAGGATATCGCGGTTGATCTGATCGGCGCGCGAGAGCGAATCGCGGGGAATCGAGTTGAGGCGGATGAGGAAAGTGCGATCCGACGCGAGTTGGCGATTACGGGCGACGAGGCCGGCGGCGTCGAGCCTGTCGTTGTACCGATTATCGCCGACGCTGGTGGCGAAGGTCGGCGATTCTCTGAGTGTGTACTGCCATCGGTCGTCGAACAGCGCGTGGAGCCTCTGCGCCGGCGCCTGGGCGTCGGCGGCGGCAAACGCGAAGGTCAGCGAGGAGATGCAGAGCGACACTGCCTGACAAGTCGTGCGCATGTGGTCGTTGTAGAAGTTGGGAGAAATGTACCGCTCAGCTCTCGCCGATGACTTCTGGCGGAGCGGGCGATCCTGGCTTGCCGCCATCTGGCACGGCGACCTTGCTGCCCGATGTGCCCTCGTCTGCGCGTTTCTCGTCACCGACACCGGCCAATGCCCCGCTGTCGATCCAACCACGCTCGGCTGCATGCCTCGCGGCGCCAAGCGTATCGTCCGAAATCACGAGTGTCGCGTGCGCCGCGAGAATTTCCTTGGTGAGCTTTTTCATCGATGTGGTGCGCTCAGGGGAGCGAATTACATCGCGAATGTAGACGGCATGGATACGTCCGGGGAACTGCGAGACGACCTGACTGTAGATCTCGGGATCGTGCTGGCTGCTGTCGCCGATCAGAATGAAGGACAGATGTGGGTACATGCCGAGAATGTTTTTGATCGCCACGCTTTTGTGCTCGAAATGTCGTGATGACGAGAGCGCGCCGATTGCGATATCCCAGTCGCGCAGAAGAATCGGGCCGGCGGGGATGTGCTGGAGGCCCATGAACTCGGAGATGACATCGTAGATGTTCCATGGACTGCTGGACACGTAGAAGATCGGATTCTTCTCGTCGCCGCTCGAACCGTTTTGAAGTGCGCGATAGAATGCGGCGACGCCCGGAAATGGAAGCCGCGTACGAGCATTTCCCAACATCATCGCGCGGGCAGCCTGAATGAAACTCGAAACGCGTGATTGGATGACAGTATCGTCGATGTCGCTGATGACACCGAACCGCACTGTATCAGACGGCACGAAAACTTCACCTGCGCTTTTCAGCACATTGCCGCCCGCGGCGATTGGCGCGACCAGCTCAACTGTGTAGTCTCTTGCGATACTGTGCGGATCGTTCGCAACGCTATCTATCCATCCGCCGAAGAATCCTTCGTCGTCGGCTCTCATCGCGGCGGTTGTGCCGCCCCAGGTTACACTGACGTCGGCAAACGGAAGTGGATCGCTATCGGCCCGACGGTAGGTGTTGAGAAGATTCCGAAGTGTGGAATCTCCCTCTGTGGCGGCCCCGAACCCGCGTTTTTCGACCACCCGGCCGTAGATCCAGGCCCGCGAGGCGTTTCCGAAGCCGCGATAGCAAAGAATCTCATTTGGGTCGTTGTCGAGCGCAGACTTTACAGCCCGCGCAGCGGAGCCCGCAGTTCTGCCAACCTTGCGAAGGATGTATCCGAACTCTTCAGACCAGTCGCTCATTGCGATAATAATATGCGATCATAGCCGCGGGATTTGCGGCCGCCGGCAGGTGGATATCGAGCCAGATATCGAGCCGGGTCGTTGACTGGCACCGAAATAGACTCTACCGTTGAGCGCGAATAGGCACCCCTTAAAATCGAGGTGACAATGAAGACGCCCAAGGTTCTTGCTCGAACGGTGATTGCTGTTCTTGCCGCGCTCATCGCATCTGCTGGTCCCGCAGGATCTCAGACCACGATCCAGCTCGAAGGGAAGCTCAGGTCGTCGAGTGGCGAAGCGGTTCCGACCGCCCAGGTCACAGTCACTGATCCAACGACGAACACTCTCCGGAGCACGCGTTCGAACGCGCTGGGCGGCTTCAGGGTGCTGGGGCTCTCGCCGGGCCGCTATACGGTTACAGTCCGCGCTCTCGGATATGGACCGGTATCGCAGAATGTGGAGTTGCTCATTGGGCAGCGGGCGAATCTTGTCTTCACCCTCGAGAAATCGGCTACCGAACTTGGTGCGGTGACGGTGATGAGTGACCGCATGACGAACGTCGAGGTGCAGAAGACGTCTGTGTCTGCACCGGTGGTGCGCGAGCAAATTCTGAATTTGCCGACGATCGACCGCAACATCATGACACTCGCCGCGATCACTCCCGGCATCAAGGCGTTCGCCCCGCAGGCAGGGCGCGCACTGCCATCAGCGGGCGCAGTTCCGGACCTGCGGTTCATCAACTTCTACATGGACGGAATAGAGTTGAAATCGCTCTTCAACGGGAATCTCGTCGGCATTCCGCAGACGGGCGCGCCCCTCCCGCAGGAGTCGGTACAGGAATTCCGCGTCTTTTTGAATCCGTACGACGCCGAATATTCGCATGCCGGCGCGTACGTGATCAGCGCCGTTTCCAATCGCGGTACCAACGAAACCAAGGGTTCGGTCTTCGGCTACATGCAGAACAAGGACATGATTGCAAGGACCGTATTCCAGACAACCACGCCAAACTTCAGTCGTCAGCAGTTCGGACTCAACATCGCGGGGCCCATCCAGAAGGACAGGTTGTTCTACGCGCTGAATTACGAGGTCACCAACACCAACAACTTCATTGACGTCGTCCCTGGCAGGCCGACCTTCAACCCATCAATCTGGGAGAGCTACAGGGGCGCAAGAAAAGCTCCGAACCGCAATCACACTGCCTTCGCCAGAGTGACATTCGAGCAGAGCCCCAGGAGCTCCTTCGACGCCGAGTGGGCGATCAGGAGGATGGCGGGCGAGTCGAACTTCGGCGGGATAACCTCCCGTGAGGCGGGCATCGACCAGAAATATCTGATCAACGTCGCCCAGGTGAGGCATCGCTACCTCCCCAGCTCGAACGCGATGAACGAGCTCAGTCTCCAGCTTGTGAACTGGAACCACGACGAGGGCCAGCTTGTTCCGGGCCCGCAGCTCAACTATCCCAGCCTCGTTATTGGAACGGCGACCTTCCCACTCAAGTTGAACGAGCGGCACCTCCGATTCATCGACCGCGCCAGCTACACCAAAGACAACTGGTATGGAAGTCATCTCTTCAAGGCGGGCGTCGAGATCAGCAACATCGCAGCCGATCAGTTCTCGCCGAACTTCCAGCAGGGCTCGTTCCGATTCGCCGTTGACTCGAGCACGGTGCCGAACCAGGCCACGGTAGGAGTCGGTTTCCCCACGACGGAGGGTACTGGCGACGCCCTGGCAGAAGCGACCGGCTGGGTTACGGGAGTCTATCTCAACGACGAGTGGCGCTTCAGCCCTGTTTTTACGCTCAACATTGGACTGCGCTACGATGCAGAACTAAATACTCTCAACAACGACTTCACGGTTCCGTGGGCGGCGGACACCGCGATTACCAACAAGCCGGCGCTGGCTGACTATATCAATCGCGGGGACCGCAAGAACGATCTCAACAACTTCTCGCCCCGCGTCTCCTTCTCGTGGGATCCGACGGGCATGAACCGGACGTTCATCCGGGGTGGCGCGGGAATCATCTACGACCGCGTTCCCAGCTTCATCGGCTTCCAGGAAAAGCTCGCGGCATCGTGGCGCACGTACACCATCTCCAATCCCGGCACGAGAGATGTCGCCGCATTACGTGCCCGGGTAGTTGCCGGTCAGATTGCCACAACACCGAATATTGTGCTCGTGAAGAACAAGATGCAGGCGCCGGAGAATCGTCAGCTATCTCTCGGAATCGGGCATCAGATAACTCCCGATCTTGCGCTCAACGCCGACTACATCCATCAGGACGTAAAGCATCTCTACACCCGCCTCAATCCGAACTACCGCGATGTTACGCGGAATGCACGCAACCTGACACCCAGGTATGCAGACATCATTCTCTGGGACGATTTCGGCCGAGCAAAATTCGATGCTCTGGTGATGTCAGTCGGGTATCGCCGCGCCGCGCTGATGAGCAATCTTTCTTACACACTCGGATTCTATAACGCCGAGTATGACGCAGTCACCGCGCCAGCCTATCCGTTCAGGGCAACGTACAACATGCAGCGGACCGCGGGTGATGAGCGCCATCGCTTCGTGCTGTCGGAAGTCGCCACGCTGGGGTGGGGAATCGAAGTGGCGAGCATCGCGACACTGGCGAGTCCACGACCCTACGGGGCCACGCTCGGCGTAGACGTCAACAAGGACGACAACTTCACCGATGACTTCCTGCCCGATGGGAGCATCACCGGCGATCGCACGGTTCGCCCCGATGGATCGTGGAAGAACTGGTACCGCAATCTGGACATCCGCCTTGGCAAGAAATTCTATACTGGCGGCGACCTGACTTTCCGGCTTACGGGCGAAGTCTTCAACGTGTTCAACACCAACAACGTTGCCGGGTTCTTCGGCCGTCAGAAGGACGCGGCCGGCAACGCCATATCAAACTACGGCACACCCAACGCCGCGTTCGGCGCCAGGCGAGCCCAGGTAGGGACGAAGATCGAGTTCTAGGGTTCCGGTAGTCTAGTTGTAGATGAGGAACGGCCGCGCTTCGACCTCGAAGGCGGCCGCTTCCTTTTTCCACTGGGCAAGCAGGCGCTCGATACCGCCCTCCTGCTCGACAGCCTTGCGAAGCTCATCCGTTCCCGCGAGGCGATCGATCTGCGGAAGTCTCCATGTGAACTCGCGCGGGTGTGGCCGGTATATCGCGCGGAGCATGTGAACGCCGACTTCCGTCGCGTTCACCTTGTTACGATCTGTTACAAATATCTCGATCATCGGAATAGTCTCCCCCGGGAATTTCCGCGCTCCCACCGCGAGTGTTCGAGTCGTCGCGACAAAGCGCACCCCGGGGAGCTTCTTCGAGTTGAGATCGGCGGCGATGGCGGCCGCGTCGGTCATCCAGCTCGCGCCCACAATGCGGAATGGATCTTCGGTGCCGCGACCTTCGGCAACGCTCGTCCCCTCGAAAAACACTGTGCCCGGGTAAAGGATCGTAGCGTCCATCGTGCGCAGATTCGGCGACGGATTGATCCACGGAATGCCGGTCGCTTCCCACCACATCGAGCGCCGATAGCCACTCATTGGCACAACTGCGATGTCGGCATCGATTCTCTTCGTGCCTACCAGGTAGCGCAGCAGCTCGCCGGGAGTGAACCCGTATCGCCCCGGTACCGGGTAAAGCCCGACGAACGATGAGAATGCCGGGTTCAGAAGATTGCCTTCAAATATGTCGGCACGAATGGGGTTTGGCCGATCGAGCACGATGAATTTCCTGCCGGCCTTCTTTGCCGCTTCCGCAGCAAGTACCATCGTCCATTGGTAGGTGTAGACCCGCGCGCCGACGTCCTGGATGTCGTAGACGAGGACGTCAACCGCATCGAGCATTTCGGCCGTCGGAACGCGAATCGCTCCGTAAAGCGAATGAATGGGAATACCGGTGGCGGAATCGATCGAATTTGCGACGGCCACGCCAGCTTCAGCGACACCGCGCAGACCGTGCTCCGGCCCGAACAGCGCGACCAGATTGACTCCGGGAGTGCGATAGAGAACGTCTATTGTGCTGGTGCCTTTGCGATCCCGGCCAGACGCATTGGTGATCAGCCCCACTCGTTTTCCCTTTACCAGGTGGAGCGAGTCTCTGATCAGCACCTCTACACCTGGCACGACGTTGCCCGGCTGAAGAGTTTGCGGCTGAGGCATCGGCGAGCACGCGATGAGGAACACGGCAACAGGCGCGAGCAGGAAACGCATTTGGACCTCGGGTCGTGAGTGCACCAGGATATTCCGACGGGCTGCTTCACCGTTCCCAAGTATGGCGAAACTTCCGAGAGTATGCATCTTGTCCAATCTCGACCCCAAAATTGCGGAGCACCGATGCGCCATTCGATAATTTTCCTTCTCCTGATGATCGCCCCGACCGCCGGGGCACAGCAGTGGGACAGCGCGACGTCACGCACCGTCGTGCCGGGCGTGGTGCACCGTCGCCTTGTTGTAAACGCCGGTCCATGGAGGATGAACGTCGTCGAGATTGACCTTCGAACCCCGGGCCTGTCGCTTGTAGGCGTGCGATCGAACGACCGCTTCCGCGGCAGGGAGACTGTCCCGTCGATGGCAAGACGCTACAAAGGCCCCGGAAGCGCAGTAGCCGCTTTGAACGGTGATTTTTTCAACGTCAGGGAAGCAACTGGCGAGAGCGAGAATAATGTCGTGATCGAAGGCGCCATCTGGAAAGGCGTTGGAGTAACCGATTCCCCCTATGACACCTGGGACAATCTTCACTCACAGTTTGGCGTTGACTGGATGAACCGCCCGTTCATAGATCGCTTCGGCGTAGACGCGAGTGTCGTTGAAAAAGGGCGCAGGAAAGTGCGGGTTGATGGTATCAATTTTCGACAGGACAGCAACGCGCTGGTTCTCTATACTCCCGCGTTGGGAGACTCGACTTTTGTTGATTCCTCAACGGTCAGCATGCATGCCGTGCCGCTACGCCTTTTGAATCGGACCGATGGTGTCATGTCATTCCGCGTGGCGGGCACGGCCTACGAGGGACGATCGGCAAAGCTCGGCGGTGTTTACGCGCTGGCGGGCAGCGGTGCGGCACGCGCGTACGTCAAGGGACTTTCCAGGCGCGGCAGGACACTGCGTGTGACGGCCCGGCTTGCGCCTGACCGCGGAAAACTGCGCACGGTTGTCGGGGGTTGGCCGAGGCTCATTCTCCATGGACGAAGTGTTGCCGAGTACGCCGACGTGGTCGAGGGCACCTTTCCCCGATTTTCGGCCGGGAGACACCCCCGTACCGCGATTGGATTCTCCAGGGATAGCGCGACTCTATTTCTGTTCACTGTCGACGGTCGAAGGGAATCAGACGCCGGAATGTCACTTGCCGAAGTCGCGAGGGCCATGCTCACACTCGGTGCGTTCGATGCAATGGCATTCGACGGAGGCGGCTCGACCACCATGGTCGTCGATGGGAAGGTGGTCAATCGCACTTCGGATGCGACCGGCGAACGGGCAGTCGGAAGCGGGCTTCTAGTCGTGGTTGATCCGGCTGCAAGGCGTCAGTAGAGCCTGTAACGCTCTGCCTGTTTCGCGAACAGCGACGATTCACTGCGCCATGCAATCAAGAGGGCTTCGATTCCGCCACGCTCCACAGCATTTCGCAACGCTCGTGAGCCCGAGAGCTCCTCGATTCCGCGGCCGTGCCAGTGAAATTGCTTCGGGTGTCGCGAGTAAATCTCGCGCAGAAGGTGTGCTCCAATCCCGGATGAGCGCACCGCATCCCGCTCGGTGACCACTATCCGGATCATTGGAATGGTTTCGCCGCCAAACTTCTCGCCCCGTCCGATTTTTCGCGAGACTGCCTCAAACCGCACGCCGCCGAGTCGCTTCGCGTTCATCGCGCGAGTAATGGCGACAGCATCGTTGAGCCACCGCGCGCCGACGAGGCGAAACGGTAGATCCGTTCCGCGTCCTTCGCTCACGTTCGTGGCCTCGAAGAACGACATGCCGGGATAGAGGAGGGCAGCTTCGGGATCGCGAATGTTCGGAGACGGTCTTACCCAGTCGAGCCCGGTATCCTCCCACCACATCGACCGGCTATATCCGCGCATCGGAATCACGGTGATATCGGCATCGATGCGGCCGGTGCCCGCCAGATACCGGGCGAGCTCACCCGGAGTCAAGCCATACCGCAGCGGCACATCGTGAAGCCCTGTGAATGTGCGGAAGCGTGGCAGGATCGCACCGCCTTCGATGATGTCGTCCCGTATTGGGTTTGGTCTGTCCAGGACGATCAATCTTCGGCCCGCCTTCTTCGCCGCCTCGGCGGCTAGCGTCATCGTCCACACGTAGGTGTACATCCGCGCGCCGACATCCTGGATGTCGTAGACGAGGACGTCCAGGTCAGCGAGCATCTGCGGGGTCGGTACTTTCGTGTCGCCATAGAGAGAGTGGATCGCGACACCCGTCGCCGCATCGACTCCCGAAGCGATGCGAGCGCCACCCTCCGCCGATCCTCTTATCCCGTGCTCGGGGGCAAAAAGAGCCGTGAGGCGCACGCCCGGCGCTTTGTTGAGCAGGTCAATTGTGGATCGGCCAGCTTCATCGCGCGCGGTGTGATTGGTAATCAACCCGACACGTTTGCCTCGCAGGAGATGGAGCGAGTCCGTCAGCAGGACCGTAATGCCTGGAACCACGCGCACGGGAGCTTGCCCACTCGAGCTGGATGGGCTCCCGGCAGCCATGATGGATAGTGCTGCGGCGGGAATGATGAAGTAGTGTTTCATATCCGACGTGTTAGTCTTCGGGAGCGGGAATGTTTCGTGGTAGATGCGGAAAAGATTTTACAACCTGTGTTAAAAAACTTTACCTCGCTCCTGGCGAAATAGTGCTGAGCCGGTACAGGAACACCGCGGCCCGCTTGGTGAGCGGTCCAAACATTCTGAGATCGGCGGTCTCCTTGTCCGTGTGATCGTCCCAGCCAGAGAGCCCCACGGCATCGAGCACGGACGGGACGTACGGGGCCGTGAACGAGACATCGGCCGCCCCCGCTCTCATTGGATCGACCGCAACGACGGGCCAGTAGCCAAGGTCGCGGCTGACCTGATCGTACATCGACAGAAGGCGTCGATTTCCATCTGTCGGGGCAAGAGGAGGATATCCGTCGTCGAAGGTTATCGCCGACGTCGTGCGCGGCAGCGACGCGGCCGCGATGGACGTCATTTCTGCCTTGGCCCGAGTCAGTTGCTCGGGAGAAAGCGCGCGGATGTCTCCCGAAACGCGCATCTCTTTCGCGACGACATTGGATTTTCCCGAAGCCGAACCACCTGCCTCGGTCGAGTCGGGCCGCACATCCGTACCTCCGAGCGCGTAACCTGGGTTGAATGTGAGGTACTGTTGTGAGCTGAGTCGGCTTCGGAACTGGTCGAGCGCACGGGCTGACTCGAAGATCGCACCTGCTCCGATGTCGGAGCGGAATATCTGCGATGAATGCGCGGGTATGCCCGTAGAGCGCAGTGTCCATGATGTCGATCCGCGTCGGGAAATCACCGCTGTCCGGGGATCGCCTGAGCCGTCCTCGAATCCAATCGCGTACTGCGACCTCTTGGCGGCTGCGATCATCTCGGCCCGCGCGAGCTCGAGTGGACGCCCCGCCGATTCTTCGTCGCCCGAGAAAATTGCAGTGATGCTCATCTTGTCGAGCGCGCCTGCTGCCTTCAATGCCTTGAATGCGTGGAGCATGATAACGTCGCCGCCCTTCATATCGATGATCCCGGGCCCGCGCGCGGTGCTGTCGGTCACTTTCTCGAACTTCTGGAAGGGACTGCCGGGTTCGAACACTGTGTCGAGGTGCCCGATTAACAGCAGTCTCGGACCCACACCGGTGCGCTCGGCGACGAGATGCCCGGCACGGTTGAATGCGGCGCCATCAATCCATCGAGTAGCGAATCCCAGAGCGTCGAGTTCTTTCCGAAGAATCGTGCCTACTTCGCGCACGCCGGCGAAGTTCATCGTGCCACTGTTGATATTGACGAGCCGCTCGAGAAGGACGAGACCTTCCGGAACTCTCGGGTCAACGGCGGCAGCGATTGCCCGCTCCGTCGAGCTGAGTGCCGCACTCGGAACAGCCGAAGACGGATTGGGGACCGGGCCTGTAACGCTCGCCACGGCAGGTCCAGGGGTCGAGGCTACCTGAGCAGAAGGGGCACACGCGAGGGCCGATGCGGCACTCACGGCGAGTGTTGCGCGATGCAGAGTGGAACGGGTCATCTTTGGCCTTGGGTCGAGTGACAAAAGTGGTGCAGTGAAATGTCGGTAGAGCGCGGTTCGCCCGCGAGTCGTATTCTTTCACCATGAGTGACGCGGACGCGATCGTAGTAGGCGCCGGGCTAGCGGGACTTGTAGCTGCGACGGAGCTGGCCGACGCGGGCAAGCGCGTGATTCTTCTCGATCAGGAACCCGCGCAAAGCCTTGGCGGGCAGGCGTTCTGGTCACTGGGTGGTTTGTTTCTGGTTGACTCGCCCGAGCAGCGTCGTCTGCGAATCCGCGATTCCTACGATCTTGCCTGGCAGGATTGGCTGGGAACTGCGGGGTTCGATCGAGAAGAGGATGCCTGGCCGAGGAAATGGGCTGAAGCCTATGTCGCTTTTGCCGCGGGTGAGAAGAGGTCGTGGCTGCATGCGCGGGGCGTGAAATTCTTTCCTGTCGTGGGCTGGGCGGAGCGCGGTGGATACGGCGCAACAGGTCCGGGCAATTCGGTTCCTCGTTTTCATGTGACGTGGGGCACGGGCCCGGGGGTGATCGAGCCATTCGTGCGGCGAGTGCGTGCGGCCGAGGCGCGCGGTTTGATTGTACTGAAATTCAGGCACCGGGTGACCGAAATCTCGACGACGAACGGCGTTGTGACCGGAGTCAGAGGGGAGATTCTGGAACCGAGTGACGTCGAGCGTGGCGTGAAGAGTTCGCGGGAGGTGGCTGGCGCGTTCGAGATCGAGGCGCAGGCAGTGATCGTGACGTCAGGCGGTATCGGCGGCAATCATGAACTTGTGCGGAAGAACTGGCCGGCGCGCCTCGGGGAACCGCCGGCGCGGATGCTGACTGGTGTTCCGGATCATGTCGATGGACGAATGCTTGCCGTGACAGAGTCGGCGGGCGGGCGGATAATCAACCGGGACCGGATGTGGCATTACGTCGAGGGGGTCAGCAACTGGAGCCCTATCTGGCCGAATCATGGGATAAGAATTCTTCCCGGACCATCGTCGTTGTGGCTCGATGCGGTGGGGCGGCGCCTTCCTGTTCCGCTCTATCCTGGTTTCGACACGCTCGGCACGCTCGAGCATATCATGCGTACAGGGCATGAGCACACGTGGTTTATCCTGACTCAGAGAATCATCGAGAAGGAGTTTGCGCTTTCGGGTTCGGAACAGAATCCTGATCTGACGGGCAGGAGTATTCGTGGCGTGCTTGCGCGCGGGCGAGGTGGCGCGCCCGCGCCGGTGCGCGCGTTCATGGAGAAAGGCGCGGATTTCGTAGTGGAGCGTGAACTGCGGGATCTGGTGCACCGCATGAACGAGCTTACGGCGACGCCCCTGCTTGACGCGGGTCTCGTAGAGAGAGAAGTGCTCGCTCGCGATCGCGAGATGGACAACCCGTTCACAAAAGATCTACAGATTGCTGCGTTGCGTGGGGCGAGGAGCTACATCGGCGACAAGCTCATTCGTGTGGCGAAGCCTCATAAGCTTCTCGATGCGGCTGCCGGGCCGTTGATCGCGGTGCGGCTCAGCATCGTTACGCGCAAAACGCTCGGCGGGCTGGAGACCGATCTGTCATCGCGGGTGCTTGGTGCCGATGGTGAGCCAGTGCCGGGCCTTTTCGCGGCTGGTGAGGTGGCCGGATTTGGTGGCGGCGGGATGCATGGGTACCGGGCTCTGGAGGGGACGTTCCTCGGTGGCTGCATTTTTTCTGGTAGAGCGGCAGG
>JBKJRW010000212.1:0-24304 GCA_046593165.1 Gemmatimonadaceae bacterium | reverse complement strand
GAGAGCGAAAGCGGCGCATGCGTATTTCATGTTTCCCTCGTACATCGAGACGTCGTATTCCATCAACGTCGCGGCGATCGATTCACTGAAGAGGAAGCTTGAGGGAGGGATGCAAATCCCGATCGCCGGAACGCCGGCCGATTTCGCCTATCCGGGAGCGTATTTCTTCGACACTCGTTTCCACTTGAATGAAACCGGCCGCAGAGTCCGCACGCTGCGAATGATAGAAGTACTACGCCATGCTGGCGTCAGGGACGGCTGGCTGAATCGATAAGAGAGGCGCTATTGCTCGCCGTCTCTGACTACTGCTCTGCGCAGAAGGCGGCGAACCAGACCACTGACACCGCCTCTGGACAATCGGGTAAACTCGTCCCGGTCGGTGCCCTCCCAGATAGTTGACGGATGGTCATCGTCCCAGGTAGCTGGCTTTGGCACAACGCCGTAGATGCCGCCGCCGGTGCATTCCTTGCGGCCCACTAAATCGTCGGGCGGTGTTGTCACAGGTGCGCTGTGCTTGAGCAGGCTGACGGCGGCCGGCAGCCTGATGATGTAGGCGGGGCACCGCATAACCGGCGCGGGGAATGTGCAAACCGAAAGGCCGTGAACTCCTTCGGAGGTAATCGGAACCAGGTCGAACGGCGGCGCCATGTCATGAGCGAGGTAGACGACTCGTGCATCTGCCGGCATCCATTCGTGCCGGGTCGCAATCAGCCTTGGCACGTCGTCGCCGAGTACCGCGTCGTCCTCGAGAACGAGCAGTTCGCCGATGTTCTCGCGGACCATGCGGCGCCAAACCTCGACGTGGGACAGGGTACACCCGATTTCGTTGACATGGAGGTGCCGGCCGAGTCGAAGAAAAGCGCGAATTGGCGAGTAAACTGCTTTGAGCTGGCTGGGACTGAGTTCAGTACCGTCGATGCCCTCCGTAAATTGAAACGAAAGGCCCAGACGACCCAGCATTTCTTCCATCGCCTGCCGGCGCTCAGGAGCACGCTTGAGACTGATTACTACAATTGGCAGGGATGACGGAGAAGCAGGCGCGACGGCACCAGGGCGTATCATGGCGATGAATCTGGCACGCGATAACGCGGAGCCTTGCCCGCGAGCAGGTTGAACTTGAAGATGTGCCAGATAGCGGCAGCTCCATCGGTCCACTTGATTTTCTTGCCTTCGGCGTAGGTTCGCCCGCTGTAGCTGATGGGGACTTCGTATATCCGCGCGCGGGACTGAGCGAGCCGTGCCGTGAGTTCCGGCTCGAATCCAAATCTGTCGGAAGTGAGCGGCAGACTTTTCATCAGGTCAGTTTTTACCAGCTTGTAGCACGTTTCCATGTCCGAAACGTTGAGGTTGGTGAGCATGTTCGACAGGGTGGTGAGCCCCCAGTTGCCAAGACTGTGCCAATAGTAGAGCACGCGGCTGACGTCGCCCCTGAAACGGCTGCCGAAGACCGCGTCTGCCCGCCCGTCCGCGACAGGCCCCAGGAGTCGCAGAATATCCGTTGGGTCATACTCGAGGTCGGCGTCCTGAATAACGACGACATCGCCACTCGCCCTGACAAGGGCGGAGCGAATCGCCGCACCCTTGCCCCGGTTCGTATCGTGGAGCACGAGCTGATCTATCCGGCCCGTCGCTGCGAGCTCATGGAGCAAGTCTCGAGTCCCGTCGCTCGAGCAATCATCGACGCAGATGATCTCCATGTTCATCGGCACAGTCCTCACCCGGTCGACAGCGCGCGCGACTGTCGCCCGCTCATTGAAAACCGGCATAAGGACTGAAACCTTCAGACCACTGTTCGATTGAGTCATTTATCAGGGCTTGGTGGCGATCGCGACGAGATTCGAGCCTATTGGAGGTGCCACGATGGATTCCATGCGAGAAAGCCAGGGTATTACGAGCCGATCATAAGCTTTTGCCTCCGGCGCCGCGATAGTGGTTTTCTTAAAGATGCGGCCAGCGAGGAACCACGCGGCGATACCAGGCAGGTTCATGTAAGTCACACGTCGGACATTCCATCCGGCCGCCTCGATTACTGTCCGCAACGAGTTTCGGGTGTAACGGCGCTCGTGCTCGAACGCCTTATCCAGCGATCCATAGATGGCCGGCAGGGCGGGGACGAACAGTAAAAGGGATCCACCGCTTATCACCGCGTCGTGAGCGTGCCCGAGGAAAGCCTCGTGATCGGCAACGTGCTCGAGCACATTTACGGCCACGAGAGCATTGGCCGAAAATGCCTCGCTTTGGCTACCCAGGTATCCGCTGATCGTCCGCACTCGACTGTCACCAGCGAACCGCCTCGCCAGATGCGGAAAGGTGTTGGCTGCCGGCTCGATCGCGATCAACTCCTTAACTATTTGCGCCCTGAGGAGGAACTCGGAGAAAGTCCCGATGCCGGCACCAACTTCCACCACCCGCGGGCCCAGGTACGGTGCGAATTGACGCAGCACCCATGCGTAGTAATTCTGCGCCAGGGCCAGGGAGTCCAGTTCGACGCCAGAATAGTTGAATGGGCTGGTCATGCCTTGCCGGGCAGATAGATGGTGATCCGGCCTTCCGTCCATATCATGGCAGCCGACCGGTGTGCCCGCTTACGCCCTTCTCGCGTTCTCCGACCCGCCGCGGCCTTCGTCGTCGTGCGCCGTCGTCCCATGCGGGTGGAAATCGGGAACCAGCGTCTGAAGCAGCTTTCTGATCTCGTCCTCCGGGCGGCCGCTGTCGGTCGCCCGTGTCAGCGTATCAATACGCTTGATCGTGCCATCGGCCAGCAGAGGGTTGCGTGCCCGCAGAACCTTCGGGTGATCGGTAGGCAGCACGTTCTCAGCAGTGAAGAACATTTCTTCGTAAAGCTTTTCGCCCGGGCGCACGCCCGTGAACTTGATCTCGATGTCGGCACCGACCTCGAGGCCCGACAGGCGAATCAGATCGGTCGCGATGTCCACAACCTTGATCTGCTCGCCCATGTCGAGCACGAACACCTCACCGCCACGTCCGAGCGCGCCGGCCTGAAGAACGAGCTGCACCGCCTCGGGTATCGTCATGAAATAGCGGCGCATCTCCTGGTGGGTCACGGTCACCGGACCGCCCGCGCGAATCTGACGAAGGAATGTCGGAACCACCGACCCCCGGCTACCGAGCACGTTGCCGAAGCGCACCGATACGAAATTGCGATGGTGCTTTGTCGCCGCATGTTGCACGAGCTGCTCGGCGATTCGCTTTGTAGCGCCCATCACGCTCGTCGGACGTACCGCCTTGTCGGTCGAGATCAGAACGAAGTGCTGAACGTTCACCTCGATTGCCGCGTCAACCACGTTGCGGGTGCCGGCGACATTGTTCGTGACGGCCTCGAGAACGTTGTCCTCCATCAGCGGCACATGCTTGTGCGCGGCTGCATGGAAAACGGCGTGCGGGCGATACTGGCTGAAGATGTACAGAATCCGGGCCCGGTCGCGAACGTCTGCGATTACCGGGATTATCTCGACGTCGGGGAAGCTCAGCGTGAGCTCCTGGAAGATGTCGAAGATGGAGTTCTCACCGTGGCCAAGCAGAATGAGGCGTGTGGGAGCGAGTCGGGCCAGTTGACGACAAAGCTCGGCGCCGATCGACCCGCCCGCGCCCGTGATGAGCACTGTCTCACTCGTCGCCAACTCGGCTACGGCGGCAAGATCGGTCTCGACCGCATCACGACGCAGCAGATCCTGAATCTCGACTTCGCGAAGCCCGGTGGCATTGCCCTGCCGCGAGATGATCTCGGGAAGGCTCGGTACCGTCCGGGTCGGGATACCGCAACTGAGAGCCGCGCGAACGACCTGCCTGATCACAGTACCCGGTGCCGATGGCATTGCGATGATGATCTCGGCAACTCCAAACCGCTCGACAATCTCCGGTATGTGCGCGAGCGGGCCGAATACCGGGAGGCCTGCCAGCATGTGGCCGTGCTTGGTCGCGTCGCTGTCCACAAAACCGATTGGCTCGAGGCCGAGTTGCGATGTCGCGAAAAGTTCCTTCACCACGAGCTTGCCCGCGTCGCCCGCGCCCGCAATGAGAACACGCTTGCCGGTGTCGTCCTTGCGGCGGCGCATGTATCCGCGGTTGATGCGGGCCATCAGGCGCGGGAGAGCTATCAGGGCTCCCGTCAGGAACGTATCGATGAATACGACGGAGAAGGGAACACGCGTCGGGGTCAGGCCTGTAACGGGAAGGAGGACCAGCCCGATTGCAGCGCAGGCCACTCCTCCACCGAAAGCCGCTACGAGAATCGGGCGCAGTTCGCCGACGCTCGCATGTCGCCAGAGCCGGCGATACATGCCGGCGAGAAAGAATATGAAGAGGCGGATGGGGACCGAAAGCGCCAGGTAAAACGCTACCAATCTCAGGTTGTCGGCCATCCACTGCGGCTGCTCGAAACGTACCAGGAACGCGAGCAGGGTTGCCAGTATTGCTGACAACGAGTCGGCGACGAAAAGGTGCCGGTTACGGATTGGCTTTAGCGTCAAGACGTTATTCTGGCGTGTGTTGATCCGGGGTCACAAAAATAAGGCACGGGTCCGCTACTGTCCGATTGCCAGTGGCAAAGCCCATGCCCTTCCCAATCTACGCATAAAAGACTCCCGCACAATCCGGATGTCAAACATTGAAGCGGACTTACGGGCGCGTGAGAGTAGCCAAAAAGAGTAGCCAAAAAGATTGACTGATGCCAGACCGGGGGTGACATTTCTGCGGCTCCACCTTGCCGATACAACACACATTTATGCGGATGTCCCGATCCAGACCGGGCGGGGCACTTCGTTCAGCCGCATTTCTACGGAATCCAGATGAAAACAGCTCTGATCACGGGCGTTACGGGCCAGGACGGAGCCTACCTCGCGCGGCTTCTGCTCGCGAAGGGATACATGGTTCACGGCCTGAAGCGCCGTGCATCTTCGTTCAATACGCAAAGGGTGGATTCGATCTACTCGGAGCCGCAGGATGTGCACTCGCGGTTCGTGATGCATTACGGCGACCTGACCGACGCGACCAACCTCATCAGGATCATTCAGGAATCGCAGCCGGATGAGATATACAACCTGGCCGCGCAGAGCCATGTTCAGGTCTCGTTCGAGACGCCGGAATACACGGGCAACGCCGACGGACTCGGAACCCTCAGACTTCTCGAGGCGCTCCGGATTCTTGGAATGCTCGACCGCGTGCGTTTTTATCAGGCTTCGACGTCCGAGATGTACGGCAAGGTACAGGCGGTCCCGCAGACCGAGACCACGCCATTCTATCCGCGGTCTCCATATGGTGTCGCCAAGCTTTACGCGCATTGGATCACCGTGAACTACAGGGAGGCATACGGCGTTCACGCGTCGTCGGGAATTCTTTTCAACCACGAGTCTCCGATTCGGGGAGAGACGTTCGTGACGCGCAAGATCACCATGGCCGTCGCCCGCATCCGCGAAGGCCAGCAGGACAAGCTCTTTCTCGGAAATCTCGATGCCGAGCGCGACTGGGGCTTTGCCGGGGACTATGTAGAGGGAATGTGGCGCATGGTGCAGGCGCCGGAAGCCGATGACTATGTACTTGCCACAGGCGAGAAGCATACAGTCCGGGAATTCTGCCAGGCGGCGTTCTCGCGAGTCGGCATGAGTCTGGAGTTCCGCGGCAAGGGAGTTGACGAGGTTGCGATCGACGTGGCAACCGGCGACGAGGTCCTGGCGATCGATCCCCGATATTTCCGCCCGACCGAGGTCGACTTGCTCATCGGCGACCCCGGCAAGGCCCGCAACGTGCTCGGGTGGACACCGCGAGTAACGTTTACCGAGCTCGTGGACATGATGGTCGACGCCGATCTTGCCTCGGTGCAGTCTGGCGTTCCGTTCACGATCGAGTCGTCTTCCGCGGCGCTACACTCCCTGCTCAAGTGAAATCGGCTAGCCGCTGTTTTGTAGCTGGTCACCGGGGCATGCTTGGGTCGGCGGTTGTAAGAGCTCTCGGAGCCGCCGGGTATGAAGCGCCGACTGTTCGCACCCGCTCAGAGCTCGATTTGCTGGACCAGCGTGCAGTGCGACGCTTCATTGGCGACGAGAAGCCGGATGTTGTGTTTCTCGCGGCCGCCAAAGTCGGCGGAATCCGCGCGAACGACACGTTTCGCTGGGACTTTCTCTTCGAGAATCTCGTCATCGAGACTAATGTCCTCGGCGCGGCGTTGGAGTCAGGCGTCGAGCGCGTAGTTTTTTTCGGAAGCTCGTGCATCTATCCGAGAATGGCTGACCAGCCGATACGGGAGGAGTACCTGCTGACGGGTCCACTTGAGCCGACCAACGAGCCATATGCCATCGCCAAGATCGCGGGGCTCAAGCTCGTCGAAGCAGCAAACTCGCAGTTCGGCCGCAAGTGGATATCGCTGATGCCGACGAATCTGTACGGACCGAACGACAATTTCGATTTGCAGAGTTCGCACGTTCTTCCCGCGCTCATCCGGAAGTTTCACGAAGCGAAGGAAGAACGCCTGGCGGGGAAGGACGCAGTGGTCACTTTGTGGGGCCACGGTACGGCCATGCGCGAGTTTCTGCATGTTGACGATGCCGCGAACGCCGCGCTGGTGATGATGGAGTCAGACGCGACGGGACTGTACAACGTGGGCTCTGGGTCGGACCTTCCGATTCGCGCCCTGGCCGAGCTGGTGGGGCGTGTCGTCGGGTACGATGGGCCCGTTGAATGGGACACGACCAAGCCAGATGGAACTCCAAAAAAGTTGATGGATTCGAGCCGGATTCGGGAACTGGGCTGGGCGCCGCGCGTCGCTCTCGAGGACGGCATCCGGTCGACATATGACTGGTTCCTCCACGCACGCGAATCCCAAATGACCAGGGCGGCAGGTTGACGATTCCGCGACCAGACGATCCGACGGCCGCGACAGTTTCCGCTCTGCGCGAAAGTAATTCGTCCGAGATCGACTCCCGCCCTCCCGCGGACATCTCCGCCATGAGCCTGGTCAACGTGCTCCTTCGGCACCGTATTCTGATCATGGTGCTTGCTGTTGGGTTCGGCGTGTACGCGGGCGCGAAAAGTTTGAGATCGCCAAAATTCTACACGGCGCAGGCGCAGTTCATGCCCAAGGGCGCACGCGGCCAGGGTCAGCTCGGCGGCATCGCCGCACAGTTCGGGCTGAGCCTTGGCGGCGGCGACGCCTCGCAATCGCCTCAGCTGTACACCGATCTGCTGGAGACGAAGTCTCTGTTGTGGCCGGTCGCTCAGAAGACTTACCGCGTACGGCAAGACAGCGGCGAAGTGACTGGCGATCTTCTGAAGATTTTCGGTATTCGCGATCCACGGGCCGCTGTGCGGAGAGCAAGGGTCGTCGGCGCTCTGCAGGGTGCCATTCGCGCAAACCTTGCGGCGAAGACGGGAGTAATCACCGTTACGGTGACCACGCTCGACCCCGAACTATCGCTGCAGATCGCACAAAATCTTCTCGACCAGGTGAATGTCTACAACCTCACGCGCCGCCAGGAGCAGGCGGCCGCGGAGCGTGTGTTTGTCGAGAGGCAGATGGGTGAGAAACGCGCCGAGTTGAGAGCTGCCGAGCAGGAGCTGGAGAGTTTTCTGGAGCGAAACAAGGTCTGGCGGTCGTCGCCCCAGTTGACGCTCGAGTTTGGTCGCATCCAGCGGCAGGTGGATATGCGCAATCAGATCTACACGAATCTCCTCCAGGCCTTCGAAACAGCCCGCATCGAGGAAGTGCGTGACCTGCCGGTAATCACGGTGATCGAAGCTCCCGAGTTGCCACTCGATCCTGACAGGCGCGGTGGATTGCGAAAGACACTCATCGGCCTGCTCATCGGATTCGTACTCGGCTGCATCATTGCGTTCCTCCGCGACAGGATTGCACGCAACAGGGAATCTCAGTCGGACGAGTTTTTCGAGTTTGCCGCCCTCAAGCGCGAGGCCCTGGGTGACCTCACTCACCCGTGGCGTCCGGTTACGCGGGCCTTCGGCTCGCGATACAAAGCGTGATGGCGCCTGCCTCGGCGCCCGGTCTGCCTCTCCAGCCCGCAACTGCCCGCCGCCCAACAGTAGTCATCGAGCCGAGCAGCGGGTGGTCAGCTCTGAATCTTCGTGAGCTGTGGACATATCGCGACCTGCTCGTGATACTTGCGGGCCGCGACGTCAAGCTGCGCTACAAGCAGACGGGACTCGGCATCACGTGGGTAATTCTTCAGCCCCTCGTCGCGGCGCTGATTTTCACTGTGATGTTCGGTCGGTTCGCGAAGTTGCCAAGCGATGGACACCCGTACCTCCTGTTCGTTTTCAGCGGAGTTGTGATCTGGAACTACTTCGCAGCGGTCCTGCAGCGGGCGGGCAACAGTCTCATCACGGATTCGCGGTTGATTACGAAGGTCTATTTCCCGCGGCTCGCGATTCCCCTTGCGAGCACGTTTTCGGCGATGATAGACCTTGTCGTTGCACTCTCGGTGCTTGTCGTGTTCATGGTTGTTTTCGGCGTCGCGCCAACGTGGCGGATTCTATTCCTCCCGCTTTTCATCGTGTTGACGGCGGTCGCTGCGACGGGAGTCAGTCTCTGGCTTTCTGCACTCAACGTGAAGTACCGCGATTTCGTGCACGCGATGCCGTTCATGCTTCAAGTGTGGATGTTCGCGAGCCCCGTTGCCTATGCAACGTCCATCGTGCCCGAAAAATGGCGTCTGCTGTACAGCATCAATCCGGCGGTCACCTTCATCGAAGGAGCGAGGTGGGCGATCCTGGGCAGCAGCTCCATCAAGCCCGGAATGGTCGCCATTACGACGGCGTTCTCGCTGATCGTGTTCATTGCTGGAGCGTTCTTCTTTCGCCGCGTAGAGCGCGGCTTCGCCGACTCGGTATGAGCCAGACGGCGATCAAGGTCGAGGGGCTGGCCAAGTCCTATCGCATCTCGCGGGCTCTTGTCCGCCAGCCGTATCGCACGCTTCAGGAGGAAGTGATCGCACTTCCCCGGAATCTCTGGAAGCGCACGCTCGGCCGCTCGGACACGATGGAGACGTTCTGGGCTCTTGATGACGTGTCGTTCGATGTGAAGCAGGGCGAAGTGGTCGGCATCATCGGACGAAACGGCGCGGGCAAGAGTACGCTGCTCAAAATTCTTTCGCGCATCACGGAGCCGACTCGGGGCCGGGCGGAGATTTATGGCCGCGTTGGAGCCCTGCTCGAAGTCGGCACCGGGTTCCATGCGGAGCTGACGGGCAGGGAGAACATTTTCCTCAGCGGCGCAATACTTGGCATGAGGAAATCCGAGATCGCGCGTCAATTCGACGCGATCGTGGATTTCGCCGAAGTCGAGCAGTTCATCGATACGCCCACCAAGCGGTATTCGAGCGGCATGTACATGCGGCTGGCCTTCGCTGTCGCGGCGCATTTGGAGCCGGAGATTCTGCTGGTGGACGAAGTGCTTGCTGTTGGAGACGCCGCGTTTCAGAAGAAGTGCCTGGGAAAGATGGAGGATGTCGCGGGCGAGGGTCGCACGGTGTTCTTCGTGAGTCACAACACGCAGGCGGTGAGGCAATTGTGCACGCGCGGAATTCTTCTCGAGCATGGACGAGTCGTCGCCGACGGTCCTGTGGACTCCACGATGACTGTCTACAACCAGCGACTTCGCAACATGCGTGTCGATGCCGAGACCGGGGTCAACAACCCGGAAAATCGCCGAGGGTCAGGCGCGGTGCGCTTTACAGCTGTTTCGGTCGAGGATCTCGAGGGAAACGAGCGATACACTTTTTCCATGGGGGATACTGTTCGGTTCCGACTCTCCTTCACGGTGCACTCGCCGATGCGGGGGCTGGCGATGTTCGTCGGGCTTCGCTCGGGGATGTCGCGCGAACTGGTGACGTCTGCCCGTCATGTCATCACCGAGTCGGACGTCAGTCCGGGGTCGACGTCCACCGTTGTAGTGGATCTTCCGGACGTCTACATCAGGCCGGGCGAGTATCCTCTTTACCTCCACATCAGCGAAGCGCTCCAGTCATCGAGCAACTACGACGTACTCGACGATTTGACGCCGCCGCTCGTCATTGTGGCTGGGTCGCGCATTATGCACGACAATTTCGATTCCTCGCGACCGCTGGGTGTGTTTTCGCTGCCATCGAGGATGATGGTAGAAACTTCCCCCGGTCAGCATGCTGACAGGCACCCGCAGGTTGAAATGAAACGCCCACAAATAGTTCGCTGAGCGATAACGAATGACACACATGCCCACAGTCTCGCTGGTCGTAGCAGTCCGAAACCAGGAGAAGTACATCGGCCGCTGCGTCAGGTCGATACTCAACCAGACGTACACCAGCGCTGACTACGAAGTGATCGTGATCAACGACGCGAGCACCGATCGCACGCTGGGCGCGCTCGAGCAGTTCGAGAACGAGATCCGGCTGATCAACAATGCGGAACAGAAGGGGCTCCCGGGTTCGCTCAACGTGGGAATCCGCGCCGCCCGTGGACGCTTTGTGGTGCGCATCGACGGCGATGACTATGTGCACACCGAATACGTAAACGTGTTGTCGATGCACCTCGCGCTCAATCCGTGGATGGACGCGGTGGCCTGCGACTACAACCTTGTCGCGGACAACGATGAGGTGATCGGCCACATCAACTGTGAGGAGAAGCCGATCGGGTGCGGGATCATGTTCCGCATCGACCAGCTGGTGGAGCTTGGCCTGTACGACGAGCAGTTCCTGTTGCACGAGGACAAGGATCTGCGAATCAGATTTCTCGAGAAGTACCGGATTCACCGCGTTGCGCTTCCGCTCTACCGGTATCGCCGGCACGACGAGAATATGACCAACGATCACGGGGCGATGGATGGCTATCTGAAGGAGCTCGAGGCCAAGCACGGACTGGAGAAGGTCAACGGGCATGCGTGAGATCCACCTCGGATCGCGTTTGGTCACCGAAGAGTCAGCGCCCTACATAATTGCGGAAATCGGCGTCAATCACGAAGGCTCGCTGGAATTGGCGAAGAGGCTGGTGGAGCTGGCGAAGGCAGGCGGCGCCGATGCCGCAAAGTTTCAGACATACAAGGCGGAGACGCTGGCGTCGAAACACAGCCCGGCCTACTGGGATCTGTCGAAAGAGCCCACGACCAGCCAGTTCAAGCTCTTCCAGAAATACGATTCGTTCGGGCCCGATGAGTATCGCGCACTCGCGCTGCACTGCGGTGAAGTGGGAATCGATTTCGTATCGACGCCGTTCGATCATGCGGCGGTCGAGCTGCTCGGGCCGCTTATGCCCTTTTTCAAGATTGCATCAGCCGACCTGACGAACACGCCGTTGCTGCGGCAGGTTGCGGCGGCGGGGAAGCCCGTCGTCCTGTCTACGGGTGCTGCAACGGCCGAGGAAGTGGATTGGTCGGTCGGAATTTTGCGGGACGCGGGGTGCCGCGAGCTATCGCTGCTGCATTGCGTGCTCAACTATCCCACCGCGGACGAAAATGCGAATCTCGCGATGATCTCCGCTTTACGCGAAGATTACCCTGATCTGCTGATTGGATACTCGGACCATACTGTGCCGGATAACGAGATGACGGCACTATGCACTGCCTACATGCTGGGCGCGCGTATCATCGAGAAGCATTTCACTCACGACAAGTCACTCCCGGGCAACGATCACTACCACGCGATGGATGTCGATGATCTCCGGCGGTTTCGCGGGTTTGTCTCGAAGATGGACGCGATGATCGGATCGCGAGATGCTGTGGGTTACATCCAGACAGAAGAGATATCGCGGCTCAATGCGCGGCGGTCGATTGTTCTTGATGCCGATGTTGCTGCGGGTTCGGTTCTCGCCGAGTGGATGCTGACTTACAAGCGGCCAGGTACCGGGGTTAGTCCGGTTCACTGGGATGATGTCATCGGGCGGAGAGTCGTGCGGGATCTTGAAAGGGATCATGTGCTGAAATGGGATGATCTCGAAACGGTTGATGGCTGAAAAAAACAAACCGACTCTGACGTGACCCCCGCTCAAAACGTTGTCGCAATAATTCAGGCGCGAATGGGTTCCGAGCGCCTGCCCGGCAAGATTCTCAAAGACATCGCCGGCCAGTCGATGCTCGCGCGGGTCGTCGACCGCGTCAGCCAGTCGCGACTGGTAACGCAGGTGATCGTCGCGACCACGACATCCACCGCAGACGACGCTACGGCTGTCGCAGCGGCAGGCCTGGGCGTCGATATCGCGAGAGGAAGCGAGGACGACGTGCTCGACCGATTTCACGCCGCCGCCGAATCATTCAGTGCTGACATGGTAGTGCGGGTGTGCGCCGATTCGCCGTTCATCGATCCCGCTGTTTGCGACCAGGCAATCGACGCGTACCTCTCGGCTGAGCCTGCGGTCGATTACGCCAGCAACAAACTTGAGCCGAGTTTTCCGCTCGGCCTGGACGTCGAGGTGTTTTCCCGCGATGCACTGGAGCGCGCCTGGCAGGAATCCACCGAAGCGTTCGAGCGGTCGCATGTTACCGTCTACATGTACCAGAATCCACGACTCTTTCGGCTGCTGCCGGTTACCACCGACCGCGATCTGCACTCGATGCGCTGGACTGTGGACACCCCGGACGACCTCGAATTCGCACGGAACGTGTTCGAACGGCTCAGTGGTCGCAATGATTTCGGCTGGCTCGATGTGGTCGCCCTGATCGAGCGGGAGCCGGAGCTGGCGGCGATAAACTCGCATCTGAGCGCGAAGCATGTCACCGAAGGCTGAAACTCCCGCGACGCGCGCCCCGAGAATCGTCTGTGTCGTCGAGGCGCGCTTCAACGCGACGCGACTCCACGGCAAAGTGCTGATGCCCATCCTCGGCGAGCCGATGCTTGGGCGAATGGTCGAACGACTGCGGAGAGCGAGAACCATCGACGATATCGTTATTGCCGCTCCGAGTGGACACGCGGACGATGCGCTCGCGGTTTACGCCGACGGTCTGGGCGTGCACGTATTCCGGGGGAGCGAGGATGACGTGCTCGACCGCGTCGTCGGCGCTGCGGCATCCCGCGCGGCTGACGTGATCGTCGAGACCACCGGCGATTGCCCGCTCATCGACCCTGGAATCGTGGACAAGGTAGTCGGCGATTTTCTCATGGGAGGCGCCGATTTCGTCAGCAACATTCTGCCTCATACCACTCCGCGCGGTACCGATGTTCGCGTATTCAGGGCTGCCGACCTGAGCGACATCAACGAGCGGTCGAGCGATCCCGCCGATCACGAGCATGTGTCGCTGCATTTCTGGGAGCACCCGGAACGGTACATTTGCAGGAATGTCGAAACCGATCTCCCTGAGGCGGCGGCGTCGCTGCGCCTGACCGTCGACACACTCGAAGACCTCGAACTCGTTCGCGCGATCTATTCTGAACTTTACGAGTCAAACCCCTCCTTTACGCTCGCCGACGTGTTGACCTTGCTCGATCGCCGGCCGGATCTGGCCGAAACCAACCGTCACGTCCAGCAGAAGGAAGTTCGATGACAGAGCCTTGTCCGAGGCTTCCATACAAGGCTGCCCTGGTCGGATGCGGGAAGATTGGCAGCGATTTCGCGGACGATCCATTGATGCGTGGCGACGTGTTCTCGCACGCAGAAGCTTATGATTCGTGCGCTGATACAATCCTGGCTGGGGTCGTCGATGTTGACCGAAGCCGGCTCGATCGCTGCGGCGACAGATGGGGCGTTGGCGCGCGCTTCGTATCGGTAGGCGAGATGATGTCCGCTGTGATGCCCGAGATCGTGAGCGTGGCGACCCCAACGTCTACTCATCGGGATGTGTTGTCGCAGATACTCGCAAGTGAAACTCCGCCGCTCGCGATTCTTTGCGAGAAGCCATTGGCGACGACCGTTGAGGATGCCGAACGCATCGTGATGGAGGCGCGCGAACGCGGTGTCTTGCTGGTAGTGATGCACATGCGCCGCTATGCGGCGAACATGCAGAAGCTCCGGGAGTTCCTCGACCAGGGCGGTATTGGAGAACTGCGCGGCGTTTCCGGCTGGCTTACCAAGGGTACCGTGCACAACGGTACGCACTGGTTCGATCTGCTTCGCTTTCTCGTCGGTGAAGTTGAACTCGTTCACGCGCTGGACGTGCTCGGCGAACCGGGTGACGATCCGACGCTCGATGTCGCGCTCCGGATGGAAAGCGGAATGCTGGCCACGATGCGGGCGGCCGAGGTCGCGAACTTCACTATCTGCGAGATGGACATAATGGGATCGAAGGGCAGGGCCCGCATCGTAGACTCTTCGTACACGGTGGAAATCTCGAACACTGTGGCAAGCCCGCGGTACAGCGGATACGTCGAGCTTGTGGATACTGCAGTCGACCTGGGTGACCGTAAGGACGTAATGCTGCACGCGGTGGAGGACATCGTGGGATGCCTCCGCACCGGAGCGGCCCCTCGATCGTCGGGAGAGGACGGCGTTGAAGCGCTGAGGATCGGTCTGGCCGCCCACGAGTCGGCTCGCACGGGTGGCGTCGTGAGGTTGCGAGATACAGGAGTGTCCTCGTGAGCAAGCTGGCAATCAACGGCGGCATTCCTGTTCGTTCGACTCCCTTTCCTCGCTACAACACGATTGGCGAGGAAGAGAAGCGCGCCGTGATGGCGGTGCTGGACTGTGGGATTCTCTCGGGTTTCCTGGGAACCTGGTCCCCGGCGTTTTACGGTGGCACAAACGTTCAAAAGCTCGAGCACGACTGGCAAGCGGCCTTTGGGGTGCAGCATGCCGTGTCGGTGAATTCCGCCACATCGGGGCTTTACGCGGCAGTTGGCGCAGCTGGTGTTGGACCAGGTGACGAGGTGATTGTGTCGCCGTACACCATGACCGCGTCGGCATCGGCGGCAGTCGTCTACGGAGCCATTCCTGTCTTTGCCGATATCGATGAGGACACGTTCTGCATCACCCCGGATTCAATTCGCGAGCGGCTGAGCCCGTACACGAAGGCGATCATTGTTGTGGACCTTCTCGGTCATCCCGCAGAGATGGAGGAAATCATGGAGATCGCGCGCGAACACGATCTCGTCGTGATCGAAGACGCGGCGCAGGCTCCCGGCGCGATGTATCACGGAAGGCACGTCGGCACCCTCGCGCACATGGGCGTCTTCAGTCTCAACTACCACAAGACGATACACACGGGCGAAGGAGGTGTTGTTGTCACCGACGATGCCGAGCTGGCCGACCGGCTCGCCTTGATTCGAAACCACGGAGAGGTGGTGGTGAAGGACAAGGGTGTTGACGATATCGTGAATCTCGTCGGCTTCAATTATCGAATGACGGAGATCGAAGCGGCCATCGGTATCGAGCAACTGAAGAAGTTGCCCATGCTGCATCCTCCGCGGGTCAAGTGTGCGGATTTTCTCACCGAGCGTCTGAGGGGTTTCCCCGGGTTGAAGACACCCGTGGTCAGGGAGGGCGTTGTGCACGGTTACTATAGATACGCTCTCCGCCTCGACGAATCGATTGTCGGAGTGTCGCGTGACAAGTTCGTCGATGCGCTGAACGCCGAGGGTATTCCGATGGTGAAGGGGTACACTGAGCCGCTGTACCTCGAGCCCATGTATCAGAGGCGGATTGCCTATGGACGGGACGGATTTCCGTGGACGTACTCCGGATACAAGGGCTCGGTGAGCTACGAGCGTGGCATTTGTCCCGTCGTCGAGCGGTTGTACTACCGGGAGCTCATGTGCACCGATGTCTGCCACGCCAACACTACCGAGAATGACCTTGCGGATGTTGTTGCGGCATTCGAGAAGGTCTACAACAACCTGAGCGAACTGAAGTGAGCATGGAAATCCGTCCGATGGACGACCTCCCAAAGTTCTCTCCGTGGCCAGCGCGCCTCCTCGGCTTATCTCCGTGGGAAGCCAGGGCTAAGACCCCGGAGGAAATCGAACGCGAGTTCGGCCGCGAGAAATGGGGCGCCTTGCTCGAACGGTTTCGAGCGACGCCGTCAGCCGGCCTCGACGAGGTGGACCGGTGGGCGGCCGGCACTGTAGCACCCTTGCTGGCGAGCGTGGGCGAGCACCTGGTGCTGATGAGTCAGGAAGAGGCGCACAGTTCCTATCTCGCGTATGTCGCCGACGCCCTCGCCCCCTATCTGCCAGGGCCGGCGTTGGTCGAGCTGGGTTGCGGCTATGGGAGCGTGATCCTCGGCCTCGCCCGTCGTCCCGAATTCAACGGATTGGCACTGTTCGCCGCGGACTACACCCTGACTGGGCCTGAGCTGGCGGCGGCCATCGCCGGAAGGGAGCAGGTACCGCTGACCGCCGGTCGTTGCGACCTCACCGCCGATCCTGTGACGGGGCTTTCGATTCCCGAGGGCGCGGTCATCTTCACGGCGTACGCTGCTCAGTACGTCGAGCCACTCGCCGATGCCTTTGTAGCGGGCATATCAGCCCTCCGGCCCAAGGCCGTGGTGCACATCGAGCCGGTCTACGAGCACTGCGACCCGGGAACCCTGCTGGGGCTGCTCAGGCAGCGCTATATTGAGGCCAACGGATACAACCGGAACCTGGTGACCATTCTGCACGATCATGAGTCGCGGGGCGCGATCGAGATACTCGAAGAGCGACCTCCCGCGTTCGGACCGAACCCGCTGCTTGCGGCGTCGGTGATCGCGTGGTCACCGCGGGGTTGAGCAAGGCAAGCCCAGGTGCGGTGAGCGGGCTAGCCCCGGCACCACCAATTCACTGAAATTTTGCGCTCAACACTCAAATCCCTGAACCGGTATGCGCGGATGGCCGCGCACATCGCAATCCAGAAGTCCCCGCTGCCGTTGCAGGCGCTCTTCAAGCACACCGAAGAGCACCGCACGCGGAAGATGGCTGCGCTCTACCACCGTGGGATCGCCGCAGATCCTTCCAAGGGGACGCTACTTTTCTGGGTGCCTGGCGGGATGCCGCTGCTGCTCCACGTTGAAGCCTCCATCGCGGCCGCCATGAAGCTCCGTGGATACAACGTTCACGCAGTCATATGCAACGCACCATACCGTGGGTGCGCGATCCGTACGGTTCAGGAGGGAGTGCCGATCGCAAATTGGCGCGACGCCTGTCCCACCTGTACGCGCAAGACGACTTCGGTGCTCGAGCAGATGGGAATTCCATACTCATACAACGGCGACTTTCTCACCGACGAGGAGAGGGACGAGCTCTGGCAGAGCACAGCAGACGTGACATGGGACACGCTGGACACGCTCAGCTACAACGGGCTGAACATCGGCAGCAATGTGCGCTCCTCGATCACCCGCTATCTGCAGGGCGCAGCGCTCACGGGACACGAAGCGATCGTTCGCGAGTACGCTTACAGCGGCCTTGTTTCCGCTTGCGCGGCATCTCGGGCTATCGACCGCTTCAATCCGTGGCGGGTCTTCATGTCCCACGGTACCTACATCGACTGGGGTCCGGCGATCCACACCGCATTCGAGCACGGTATCCCTGTTACCGGCTGGAAGGCGTCATACCTGTCGTGGCATTTCTACCTCCGCCACGTCGAGGACCCCACACGGATCGACTTCAAGAAACTGAGTCGCCAGTGCTGGAATGATATCCGCAGCAGGGAGCTGACCGACCGCGAAAGTGCCCGGCTCGACAAGTTTCTCATGGACAGGTATCACAACAAGATCAGCTTCGACATGAAGCATCTCAAGACGTACCGGGCCGACGTCAGCGAACTCAAAAAGAAGTACGCGCCGAGCGGGAAGCCGATCTGGGCGGTGCTGGCGCATATCAACTGGGACAGCGTTTCCGACTACGCACCGATGGCGCATCCTTCGTTCGACGACTGGATGATCGACACCATACGGCACGCGATCCGGATTCCCGACGTGCAATGGCTGATCAAGGTCCACCCGATCGAGGCATGGGACAATCCGGCGAGCGGTGTCCAGAGACTGATTGAACGCGAGTTTCCGTCGCTCCCCGATCATGTTCGAGTGATTCCTGCAGAGGAGGATATCAGTCCCGCGAACATGTTCGAGCTCATCGACGGGGGAGTGACGGTCTACGGCACGGCGGGGCTGGAACTCGCGCTGATGGGGAAGCCGGTAATTCTCGGGGGCGAAGCTCACTACGGGGGCCTCGGATTCACCCACGAGGGCCTTACTCCAATTACCTACCGCGAACTCCTCGCCAGGGCTGCACGCCTGGGGCCCCTGACAGAGCAACAGCGGCGCGACGTGCGCAAGTATGCGTACTCGCATTTCGTTCAGCGCCAGATTCCGCTCGAGATCGTGCACGACCCGAGCACCGAATGGTGGGGCCTCCAGCATCAGCGGCGCGACCTTCTCGTGCCGGGAAACGACGCATTCATCCAGTTCGTGTGTGATCGCCTTGTCGACGGGGCCGACTTCAACATGACCGAAGACCTGGTCGCGCTGTCGGAACGTGAGGTCGGCTCGGCATGACGTCGGCCGCGTCTGGCCTCGCGTCGGATACCCCGGTACGAAGGCTCGTGGGATTCGACACCGCCGGCGAGCCGTTCGTGAGCGGCGACCGCGTCCTTCGCGGCATTTACAGAGGAAACGCAGACTCTGTGCGACGAGTGCTTCGCACCGTCACCGAGAACGATCTCTTTGCGCACGGTATCGTTGCCACCCGTGAGCTCGAGGTGAATCCGCATCCTGAGCTGGATTACGAGATGGTGCTCGAGCACCAGCGAATCCCGTTCGTGACGTTCCCTCACGAGTGGTCGCCCTCGATGTTCAAGGAAGCGGCGCTCCTCCACATCGCCCTTTACGAACGGCTCGAAGAACATGGGCTGACGCTGAAGGATTGGCATCCGCACAACATCCTCTTCGCGGGCACTCGTCCCGTTTTCGTCGATTTCACGTCGATCATTCCAATCGAGGCACTGCCGGAGCAGGCATATCTGAAAACCGGCCGCTCACCGGCCGGGATGACGGGAGGGTGGGACGCGACGTCGCGAGCTGTGTACGAGATGTACCGGCTCATGTTCGAGCCCTACTTCGGCCTGCCGCTGGTGATGATGGACCGCGGGCGCCATGCCCAGGCCAGGCAGCGCATCTACGAGACGACTCTTAATGCCGCAGACAGCATAATCACCCGACGGGAGGTTTTCGAGGGCGATACCTTCGGGCGCATTCGCCACGAGTTCGATGAAAGGCTGTTGCGACTGGCACTCATGCAGCAGGGCCCACGCAAGACTCGCTTCTTCCGGCGTTTGCGTCACACCGTCGCGACGAGCCATGCGGCACATCGCGGCAGCGCGTATAGCACCTACTACGAGGACAAGAACGAAGCGTTTTCCGCGACGCCATCACCCGGATGGACAAACAAGCAACACGGCGTTCATGCCGCGCTTGAAAAGCACCGGCCTGCTACCGTACTGGACCTCGGGAGCAATACGGGCTGGTTCTCCAGGCTTGCGGCGCGGCTCGGAAGCTCGGTCGTGGCGGTGGATCTCGACGAGGGGTCGATCGACCGGCTCTTTGCCGATGCGCGGCGTCAGGGTTTGAATATCCTGCCACTCGTCGCCAACCTTACCAGGCCACTGCCCGCGCTTCAGCCGCGCGTCTACGAGAACGAACCCTCTCTGTCGCTGATCGGAGATGGTCTTCCGCTGGTTTCCACCCCCAACGAGCGCCTGAAATGCGAGATGGTTCTCGCCCTCGCTCTCGTTCACCATCTCACGCTCGGCCAGGGGCTGACTTTCGACGCTGTCTCCGCGATACTTGGCGGCCTCGCGACGAAGTATCTTTGCGTCGAGTTCGTCGAGCTCAACGACCCGATGGTGACCGGGGAGCCGACGTTCTTCCCGGCGTGGAACGCCGCGCGGCAAGGCTTCGGCTGGTACACGCGCGAGAATTTCATCGAATCCCTCAAAGCCCACTTCGTAAACGTTGTAACGGTGCCGTCCCATCCCGAGACCCGCACGCTCCTCATCTGCACCAGATAAAATGCCGAGTCGAAATCGATGACCGCCCCTTATGAAGAGATCGAGAAGTTCATCCGCGATGAAGTCGCTTCGCTCACGGCACAGCCATCGGGCGAGGTCACGGCCGATACCGTGCTCGTCGGCACGGGACGGGTCGTTGATTCCGCCGATCTGGTGATGCTCCTTCTCGCCGCGGAGGAGTTCGCGCACGACCGCATGAACGCACAGTTCGACTGGACAAGTGACAGCGCAATGTCCGAGGCGCGCAGCGTACTCCGCAGTGTCGGCAGCCTTGCGAAGCATCTCTCTCGGCTGCCCGCGGACCCGTAATCGAAATGGACACCGTCATCGTCACCGGAGCTTCGCGAGGACTCGGCCGCTATTGTGCCGATCAGCTTCACGCGCGAGGCTACCGGGTGGTGGGCCTTGGCCGGACTCCACCCACCGACGCGCCGTTCGAGACTCGCGCGGTAGACGTGTCCGATTCCGCATCGGTCGCTGCTGCCATGCACGACTTGCGGCGGGACAAGAGTGTCTATGCGCTGATCAATGCAGCCGGAATCGCGTCGATGAACCTCGTCGTCACGACGCCCTCGGAAACGGTCCGGAGAATTATCGAGACGAATCTCCTCGGTACAATCTTCTGTTGCCAGCAGATAGCGCCGGCTCTGATCAGGCGCGGACTCGGCCGCATCATCAATTTTTCCACGCTGGGCGTACCCCTCGCGATCAAAGGTGAGGCGATATACATCGCGTCGAAAGCGGGAGTCGAAGGCTTTACCCGCGTCTTCGCGCGCGAGTTGGCACCGCATGGAATCACCGTGAACGCGGTCGCGCCTGGGCCAATCGAAACGGCACTCATCGCAAAGGTGCCGAGGGATAAGGTAGACGCAGTAGTGAAGCAGCAGATCATTCCGCGACAGGGTACCCCCGAAGACGTCTGGAACATCGTCTCCATGCTGCTCAGCCCGGAGAGCTCGATGGTCAGCGGCCAGACGCTGCACGTCGGCGGCGCGTAGTGCGGCTACTCGAGGAACTCGGCCGTCGCAACGCCGGGAACCGCGAGCCATTCCTGATTGGGCCGGGCGGAAGTCTCGCGTTCGATGACATAACAGCGGCGGCCTCGCTCCCGGGGCTCGACATAAACGGGATTCCCGAGGGCGCGGTAGTCGCGCTCGTTGGCGATTTTGACGGTCCCACAATCGCGACGATGCTCGAGCTGCTCGATCGGGGCGTTATTCTCATGCCGCTTACAGAGGGCACGAGCGCCGACCACGAATATTTTCTCAAAACGGGGCACGCCGAATGGGCTATCCGCGATGGGATCGTGGCAAGGCTCGACTCGACGGCGCCGGCGGACAAGCATCCGCTCATCGAGGAACTGAGGCAGCGCGAACATCCGGGGATTGTTTTTTTTTCGTCGGGCACCACCGGCCGTCCAAAGGCGATTCTCCACGATTTCACGAGCTTTCTCGAGCGGTATGCGTTGCCGCGTCCGCCGCTTCGGGCGCTCAACTTTCTACTGTTTGATCACGCAGGCGGCATCAACACGATGCTGCACACGCTGTTCAATCGAGGAGTGGTCATCGTTCCCGCCGAGCGGACGCCAGAGGTCATTGCGGCCGACATGGTGGAGCACAGGGTCGAGCTTCTGCCGGCGACTCCAACATTCCTGCGCATGATGCTGCTGGCAGGCGTGTTCGACTCGCTCCAGTTTCCCCACCTTCGCGTCATCACGTATGGAACGGAGCGAATGGACCAGGGCACGCTCGATCGACTGGCGCAACAATTACCTGATGTCGATTTCAGGCAGACGTACGGCCTGTCCGAGCTGGGTGTTTTTCAGGTCAGGTCGAAAGCACGCGACAGTTTATGGATGAAGATTGGCGGAAAGGGAATCGAGACGCGCATCGACGATGGAGTTCTGCACATCCGTTCGGACAACCGAATGCTCGGTTACCTCAACGCGCCGTCGCCCTTCGTGGACGGATGGTACGATACCGGTGACATCGTCGAGCACGATGGCGAGTACATCAAGGTTGTCGGCCGGGCGAAGGAGATCATCAACGTCGGCGGGCTCAAGATCCTGCCCGGAGAGGTGGAGCGGGTCGCGCTGTTGCATCCAGACGTGCTGCGGGCCAAGGCGGTGGGTGTAGCGAACCCCATTACTGGACAGCACGTCGAGGTGACTGTAGAGCCCAGGGAAGGGGCGACGTTGGACCGTCGGGCGATGATGTCGCATTTTCGTGCGCACATTCAGAAGCAGCTTTCTCCCCATCGTGTCATCATCGACAAGGTCGCCGTGAGTCACAGGTTCAAGCAGAAATGAGTGTCGCGAGCAATATCTCGCAGCTGGTTGCGTCCATGGGAGGCGGGCCGGCGTTCGTACATTCCGACCCCTTTCGGGCCGCCGCGCTTGTGCCCCGGTCGAAAGACCGCAACAGCTATCTCGATTCGCACATCACGCTCTTGCGCGAGGCGGCAGAGGGCCGCGTGCTCTGGCTTCCGTCGTTCAACTACGAGTTCCCGAAGTCACACGTTTTTGATGTCCGCGCGAGCGAGTCGCAGCTGGGGCCGCTCCCCGAGCGATTTCGAACGGCGGCAGCAGAGTGGCGCACTGCCATTCCCATGTTTTCCGTTGCTGGCATCGGGCCTGCGCCGCTGCCTTCGTGGGGGCCCGACACTGATCCGTTTGGCGACGACTCTATCTTCGCCGAACTTGTGCGGGCGGACGGGGTCGTGCTTTACTATGGCGACACATTTCACTACAACACCATCGTGCATTTCGCCGAGCGCGTTTCGAGTGGGCCGGTGTATCGCTACGACAAGGTCTTCCCGGGCCGGGTTATAACGGTCGACGGCGCGGACCTGGAGGGCTCCCTCATTTACCACGTCAGGCCGCTCGGCACAGGACTCGACTACGATTGGCCACGCCTCCTGGAGTCTGCACTCGCTGCAGGCGTGTGCCGCCGTCTCAATGAGCACCCGGAAGTTCTCGCAGCGTCAGCACGCGGGCTTTGCGAGTTGTGGGTAGACGCGATGCGCCGCGACCCGTATTTCCTGCTCGACGACAAGACACGGAAGTGGGTTGAGCCGGCGATAGAAGAAAAAGGCCGCCGGTTCGAGATTGGCGACTTCGAGTCGCCCGAGCCGATGTGGAGCGTATCGTGAGGGATACGGGGAGCGATATGCATGGCTGGGCATCGGATCTCTTTCCGATTTGCCGGGGCCTCACGGGCACCGGTGTACGCGAGACGCTCGCTTATCTAAAGAAACTTGCACCCGCGCTTGTCACCCATGAAGTGAGGTCGGGAACGCAGGCGTTCGACTGGACCGTGCCCGACGAGTGGAATATCCGCAGCGCGTACATCGAGGACGAGCGAGGCAATCGAGTTGTAGACTTCGCTCGCAGCAACCTGCATGTGGTGGGCTATTCGACGCCGGTGGACGAATGGCTGACGCTTTCCGAGCTTCAGCCCCATCTCCATTCGCTCCCCGAACAGCCGGAAGCGATTCCATATGTTACGTCGTACTACGCGCGACGGTGGGGATTTTGTCTCGCGCATTCGGTGCGTGAATCGCTGCCCGAGGGGCGCTATCACGCGGTTATCGACAGCACTCTCGAGCCGGGTTCTCTCACCTACGGTGAAATTCTGATCCCGGGGCGAGAGAGAAAGGAGATTTTTTTGTCGACGTACGTCTGTCACCCGTCGATGGCGAATAATGAACTGTCCGGGCCGGTGGTGACGACGGCACTGGCGCGATGGCTCACCTCGTTGCCAGACCGGAGGTTCAGCTACAGGATCATCTACGTTCCAGAAACCATCGGCGCCATCGTCTACGTCAGCAGGCACCTGGCAGAGTTGCGCGAGAATGTAATTGCCGGCTATGTGGTGACATGCATCGGCGACGATCGCGCGTACTCGCTGCTTCGCTCACGAAATGGAAACACACTTGCCGACCGTGCGGCAAAGCTCGTTCTCAGCCGGCATGCGCCCGAGCACGTGGAGTATTCCTATCTCGACCGCGGAAGTGACGAGCGGCAGTATTGCAGCCCGGGCGTCGATCTCCCGGTAGCGTCGGTCATGCGTACCAGGTACAACAGTTATCCCGAGTATCACACGTCGCTCGACGACCTCGGCCTCGTGACGGCCTCGGGCCTCGAGGGGGGATTCGACGCGCTCCGAAAAACGATCGAGCTCATCGAGCACAACCGGGTTTACAGGGCAACGAATCCATGTGAGCCGCAGCTCGGCAAACGGGGACTCTATCCCACGCTCAGCACCCGCGGTGCCGGTTATGAGGTGCGCGCGATGACCAACCTGCTGTCGTATGCTGACGGAACGCGTGATCTGATTGACCTGGCCGACCACATTGGAATCGGCGCCGAGGAGGCGGTCGAGACAGCGGAGAAGCTGGC
>JBKJRW010000159.1:0-10506 GCA_046593165.1 Gemmatimonadaceae bacterium | reverse complement strand
CGACCGATGTTCTTCCGGCCATTGCGGCGCGCGCGATTGCGATCGGCATCCTGGCAAACACGTTTGTAAAACTGGGGATCTCAGTCGCGGTGGGATCAGGGAGATATCGGCTGATCGCCGCTGGGGTGCTTCTCGCGATGGCTGCAGCGATAGCCGTGGCGCTGGTGCTCGTGTCAGGCCGGCCGTGACAGCGGACGTCCAGTCTCGTCGGGCCACGAGCCATGGATACTACTGAGCAGTGTAGCCGCCGTCGATCACCAGCTCCGTTCCAGTGACGAACTTTGCCTCGTCTGACGCGAGGTACAAGACGCCATACGCGATGTCATCGGGTTCCCCGACGTGACCGATCGGGTGTAGACTATCCAACAGCTTGCGACCTTGCGCGACATCGCCCTGAGCCCTCAGGTAGTTCTCCACCATTGGCGTCCAGATATAGCCCGGGTGCACTGAGTTGACCCGAATGTTGTAGCCCGCTTTGGCGCAGTAGAGCGCCGATGATTTCGTAAGCAGGCGCACACCCCCTTTGCTCGCATTGTACGCGGCCAGGTTCGGATCGCCGACCAGCCCTTCGATCGAAGACAGATTCACTATCGAACCGCTTCCATTTGCCTTCATGGTCTGGATTGCGTGCCTGGTTCCCAGAAAAACGCCGTCGAGATTGATGCTCATGAGCCACCGCCACTCCTCGAGCGTGGTGTGCTCGACATCCTTGGCCAGCGCGACACCAGCATTGTTCACCAGAACGTCGAGTTTCTTGTACCGTTCGATCACGACTTCCATAACGTGAGCCCAGCTGGCTTCATCGACGACGTCGTGCTCGACGAAGATTGCATCGCCGCCACGACCGCGGATCTCCTCGGCCACGAGTGATCCCCTGCTGGCATCGACATCGGTCACTGCGACAGTGGCGCCTTCCTCGGCGAGTTTGAGGGCGCACGCGCGTCCGATTCCGAGTGCAGCCCCGGTTACGACCGCAGACTTGCCGCGCATTCTGTTCATTTCGCCTCCTGTTGAGGGCAAAAAAAACTAGAGCCTCCGCTCCAGTGGTTTCCCACTTTTACGGAAGCTCCGCTTCTGCTGGCGGTCGCCGATGCCGGTTCGTTTTCTGTGCTTTCGCACAGTCGGCCCGACAACCTTCCCCTCGTCCGACGGGCGACTCAGGTGCCCCCATGATCCCGGAGCTTTAATTGTGTCCAGCAACCTCACAATCTGTGCGACGGCTTCGAACTTCCATCGCGCTGTCCTCCGCTGGCGTCCCAGGAGAGAACTCCGCTCACACATTTCCGTCTTGTGAACGCAAATGGAACATAGCATTTGCTGGAGTTCGCCGGAGTCGGCAAATCCCTGAATTGCCTTGCAGGTTTTCCTGAGGCTGAGGGAGGGCCTCGCGGATCGCTGAGAGAAATCGTTGTCAGGCAAACCCTGACGACGATTCATTGTAACACCGGACTACTTCGTATCGTGGGCCGGGCTAGAATCATGTTATCGTTCCACGATAGATGTTTTCTCTCTGACGGACCACGTGCCCTGAAATGTCCTTTCATCGCCGGATAGCTGGCCTGATCGTCTCGCTTCTTGTGCTTCAGACGAGCATGAGTGAAGCGGGCGGGCTGGCGTGCGCTTCTGCATCAGCCGGGATAGGCGGCGCAGAGGCTTCCATGAACCATGGCTCCATGGCGATGCCGGCAGCATCGAAGTCCGGCACAGAGTCAGTCTTGTCGAATGCCCCCGGCGCGCCGACAGAGCAAGCCTGCCTGAATACGCACGCCGCTACCTGCATCGCCACCGGATCCTGCACCACAACCGGCGTTCTTCCATCGACGCGGTCTCTTGAATCCCCCTTCGCTCCCGCTGTAACTGCCGTTCGGCAGTCGGCAGCAATGCCGCAAAGTCCAGGTACGATCCCGGACGTTCCTCCTCCCAAAGCGTAGCCCTGCGCTTGAACCGGGATGCGGAGTCTCCGCCCCGGTCTGAACTGCAAGTGTCGGCCTCTGCCGACCTGAGCAAATCTGCCCGCAGAGTACCGACGCGGGCGACCAGGGAGAAAGTACAATGGAATGTGTCAACCACGCCGGTGTGATCGCGGGACGTGCAATTCGTTTTCGGCTGATCGGAGCTGCATTGCTGTTCGCGTTCGCTGCCCCGATCGGACTCGCAGGGCAATCCGGCGCGAGTGGTCCGGTGAAGCGCGACTCCGTCAAAACCACGAACACGGAATCAGCGAACCGCTTGCAGCTCGGGACAGTATACGAAGAGCTGCGAACGGCCAGCCCGCGGATTCAGGCGGCCGAAGCGCTCGCCCGCGCGGCCCGCGCACGCATCCCCGGCGCCGGCCTGCCTCCCGACCCGCAGGTGCAGCTCGGATTCATGAACTACGAGCTCCCCTCTCTCAAGCCAATGGAAGTCGTTGGCATGAATCAACTGCAGGTGATGCAGATGCTGCCGATCGGAGGGAAGCTCGGATTATCGAAGAGCATCGCGAAATCGCGTGCGACTGCGCAGTCCGAGCGCGCGCAGGAGACGTGGTGGGAGGTGCGGGCTCAGGCGGCGATGCCTTTCTACGAGCTGTATCGTGCAGACCAGTCGCTCGCGGTCATGCGAGAGACACTACGCCTGCTCAGCGACATCCGCGAAATAACCGCTGTCATGTACAGGGTGGGAAACGGAAATCAGACTGATGTTCTCCGCGCACAGGTGGAGATTGCGCGCATGACCGAGGACACGCTTCGCATGCAGGCTATGCGCAGCGGGATGTCCGCCCGCCTCAATGCCGTTCTCGACCGCCCACAACTGGCGCAGGTTGCATCGCCCGCGCTACCACGATTCCCCGGCTACATCCCGAGCCTCGACTCGCTCGAGCAGCTCGCGTATGCCACAAGACCTATGCTCAAGGCGGGCGCCGCCGACCTATCCGCTGCCGAGTCAATGGAACGACTCGCTCGAAAGGAGCTGCTGCCCGACCTGCAGCTCGGAGTTCAATACGCGCAAAGGGGAAAGACTGGAATTGATATGGCAGGAAGTTCCATCGGTGGAACCGAGCGCATGGGCAGCCTGATGATCGGTGCCAGCGTGCCGGTATTCGCGAGGAGTCGCCAGCTCAAGGGACGCGAGGAGGCCACCGCAATGCGGCAGATGGCTGCGTCGGAGCTCGCAACCATGCGGGCAGATACTCGCGGCGTCGTGGGAGAGCGATATGCGGATCTCGTTCGCGCGCGTCGCCTCACAGACCTCTACCGCAGCACAATCATTCCTCAGGCGCGCGCTGCGGTTTCATCCGCGCTTGCCTCGTACCGCGTCGGCAAGGTGGACTTCATGACGCTGCTCGACAATCAGATGACCGTCAACAAATACAGTCAGGACCTGTCAACACTGGAAGCCGAAGAGGGACGCGCATGGGCGGAGCTGGAAATGCTCACCGGCACCGAACTCATCGAGACACGCGAGTCCTCGGCCGTGCCCCCCTCAGGAGATAAGAAATGAGCGACTCACAGTCAAATCCCTTCGCACCATCACGACCGATGTCGATGCGTCTCATAGCGGTAGCAGGGGCCACGGTCCTGATTGTCGCCGCCGCGATTGCATGGTGGATCACCAGGAAACCAGAGCCAACTGCGGGTACGAGCAAAGCGCAGTCCGCACCGGGCGGTGCAATGGCGGTCACGCTTTCGGCCGAGCAGGCCAATAGGATCGGCGTGACTTACGCCCTGGTGACTCTCGCTCCCACGAGACGCGAGATTCGAACCGTCGGGCAGGTCACGTTCGACGAAACCCGGGTCAAGACGATCTCGCCAAAAATAGAAGGCTGGATCGAGCGATTGCTAGTCAATTACACTGGGCAGCTGGTAACCGCGGGCCAGCCGCTGCTCACCATCTATTCTCCGATGCTCGTTACTGCGCAGGAAGAGCTTCTGCTCTCAAAGCGCCTGAGGGGCGACGTGCGCGAAGGGACAGGCGATGCGAGAAAGAGCGCTGACGACCTCATCGAGTCGGCGAGGCGCCGCCTCAGCTACTGGGACATTACGCAGAGTGAGATCGCCGCAATCGAGCGCACGGGACAGGTTCGCAAAACGCTCACGCTTCGCTCGCCATACAGTGGTTACGTTCTGGAGAAAAGCGCTCTCGAAGGCCAGCGGGTGATGATGGGTGATGCGTTGTACAAGCTCGCCGACTTGAGCGTCGTGTGGATCGAAGGAGAAATATTCGAGAAGGACCTCCCCGCCGTACACCTCGGCCAACAGGTTACCGCTGAATTCGAAGGTCTCGCTGGGGAGATCAGGGCAGGTCGCATCACCTATATCTACCCGACAATCAACCCTGAGACGCGGACCGCGAAGGTGCGTGTCGTGCTCCCGAATCCGGGTATGCGCCTCAAACCGGGTATGTACTCGACGTTGCGCATGGACGGTTCAGGTTCAGTCGCGACACTGGGAGTGCCGCGCTCAGCAGTGCTGCAGACCGGAGAGCGGAGTCTCGTGTTCGTCAAGGCGGGCAACGGACAGTTGCAACCTCGCGAAGTCAAAGTCGGCGCCGCCTCCGACGATCGCCTCGAGATTCTTTCCGGGTTGAGTGCCGGAGAGACGGTGGTTGCATCGGCCACTTTCCTCGTGGATGCCGAATCGAATCTCGGATCGCTCCTCGGCGGGATGGGCAACATGCCGGGAATGGACATGGGCGCACCAACGAAAAAGAGCGCCGCTCCGCCGTCGTCCGCCGCTCCGCGGAAGGAGTAGGCCAATGCTCAAGCGAATAATCGAGTGGTCGGCGGCCAACAGGCTGATAGTACTTCTCTTTACTGCGGCTGCCATCGCCGGTGGCGTGTGGGCGCTGAAAAACACTCCGCTCGAAGCGCTGCCTGACTTGTCCGACGTGCAGGTGATCGTTCAGGCCGACTACAACGAGCAGGCCCCGCGCATCGTCGAAGACCAGGTCACATACCCCATTGCCGCGGAGATGCTGAAGGTCCCCGGTGCTCGCACCGTGCGAGGATATTCTTTCTTCGGCGTGTCGTTCGTGTACGTGATCTTCGAAGATGGAACCGATCTTTATTGGGCGCGCAGCCGCGTTCTAGAATACTTGAGCGGCATCAAGGGACGACTTCCAGCGGCTGTCACTCCGACTCTGGGACCTGACGCCACCGGATTGGGCTGGGTCTACCAGTACGCTCTGGAAGACACCACGGGAAAGTCGAGCCTCGCGGAACTCAGAAGTCTTCAGGACTGGTATCTGCGATACGCCCTCACCGCAGTCTCTGGAGTTTCGGAAGTCGCGTCTGTAGGCGGTTTCGAGAAACAATATCAGATCGACCTCGACCCGGCGCGTCTGCTGGCTTATCGGATTCCGATCACGCAGGTGATGGGCGCTATTCAAAACGCCAACAGCGACGTCGGTGCGATGGTGATGGAGCTATCCGAGCGCGAGTACATGGTTCGCGGCCTCGGCTATCTGAAGTCTCTGAGCGATATAGAGAACGTGGTGGTCGGCTCGACACCGTCCGGAACACCGGTAAGAGTTGCCGAGCTGGGACGGGTGAGTGTCGGGCCGGCCGTGCGACGCGGCATAGCGGAGCTGGATGGCAGAGGTGATGCTGTCGGCGGGATCGTCGTGATGCGCTTCGGCGAGAATGCATTGACGACGATCGCGAATATCAAGAAGAAGCTGGTCGAGATCCAGAGCGGCTTGCCGCCGGGCGTGGTTGTGACGCCAGTCTACGACCGCAGCGATCTCATCGAGCGCGCGATTGATACCCTTCGCAGCAAGCTGATTGAGGAGAGCATCATCGTTGCGCTGGTGTGCCTCGTATTTCTTCTCCATGCACGTTCGGCGCTGGTAGCAATTCTCACTCTCCCTATCGGAATCCTCATGGCTTTCATCGCTATGCGTTTCGTCGGGGTGGGGGCGGACATCATGTCGCTGGGAGGAATCGCCATCGCCATCGGGGCGATGATTGACGCCGCGATAGTCATGATCGAGAACATGCACAAGCATCTCGAGAAAATGGCCACGGCAAGCGGCCAGACCGGAAAGTTTTTTGACACCGGTGCGCTCACGGCCGAGCAGCGGCGTCGCGCGGTCATCGAGTCCGCCAGAGAAGTCGGACCCGCTCTTTTCTTCTCGCTGCTCATCATCACGGTCTCATTCCTTCCTGTCTTCTCGCTGGAAGGCCAGGAAGGCCGGCTGTTCTCGCCTCTGGCGTTCACGAAGACATTCGCGATGGCCGCTGCCGCTTTGCTATCGGTGACACTGGTGCCGGTGACCATGGGAATGTTCGTTCGGGGGCGCATTTACCGCGAACGCGCAAACCCGGTCAACCGTTGGCTGATTCGCATGTACGAACCACTTATCCGGATCGTGCTTCGCCATCGTTGGCCCGTGATCATCGGCGCGGCGGCAACTGTAGTCCTCACGTGGATCCCGTGGAAATCGATCGGCAGCGAGTTCATGCCCCGCCTCGATGAAGGTACCATGCTGTTTATGCCCACTACGCTTCCGGGAGTGAGCGTGGCACGAGCGCGAGAGATCCTGACAATTCAGGACTCCATCATCAAGCGATTCCCCGAGGTGGAGCACGTATGGGGCAAGGCCGGCCGCGCGACCACCGCCACGGACCCGGCAGGTCTCGACATGTTCGAGACGACGATTACGCTCAAGCCCGAGAAGCAGTGGCGGAAGGGCATGACATACGACGGCCTTGTCGCCGAGATGGATTCCGCGACCAAAATGGCTGGTGTCACGAATGCGTGGACAATGCCCATCAAGGGGCGCATCGACATGCTTGCGACCGGAATTCGCACTCCAGTGGGTATCAAGATCTTCGGCTCCGATCTCGCCGAGCTCGAGCGAATCGGAAAGCAGGTCGAACAGGCGGTTCAGTCTGTTGCCGGAACCCGAAGCGCGTTCGCAGAGCGTGCCGTTTCCGGATACTATCTCGATATAGCTATCGACCGTGCGGCCGCGGCGCGGCATTCCGTGAATGTAGGTGACGTGCAGGCAGTGATAGCCACCGCTATCGGCGGGATGACGGTGACGCAAACGGTGGAAGGCCGCGAGCGCTATGGCGTGCGTCTGCGGTATCCCCAGGAGTTGCGCAACACGCCTGAACGGCTCGCATCAGTGCTGATTCCTATCAGCCACAATCTCCAGGGCTCACCCGGACAGGCTGGTGCGCCGGGAATGGCAATCGGCGGAATGGGTTCAGCGGGCGCAAGTGCGAGCGGTGCGTCGCAGATTCCGCTCGGACAAATTGCCACGATACGTCAGGTTGCCGGGCCAATGGTCGTGCGTACAGAAGACGCTCAGCCTACTGCGTGGGTGTACGTGGATGTCGCGGGACGCGACATCGGGAGTTATGTCGCCGAGGCACAGCGAGTCGTCGCATCGCGGGTCACGCTTCCGCCCGGCTATACAATGACATGGAGCGGACAGTACGAGTACATGGAGCGCGCGAAGAAGAAGATGATGCTGGTTGTACCAGCTACGCTCGCGATCATCGTCCTGTTGCTCTACTTCAATTTTCGTAGCGGACCCGAAACTGCCATCGTTCTGCTATCACTGCCGTTTTCAGTTGTCGGCGGGATGTGGTTCATCTGGGCCCTCGGCTACGACTGGTCGGTTGCCGTGGCGATCGGATTCATCGCCCTGGCTGGAGTCGCGGCGGAGACCGGGGTCATCATGCTCATATATCTGGATCACGCATGGGAGGCCGCGGTTGCGGCGGCGGGGGTGCAGGGACGCAAGCCGTCGCTCCAGGATTTATATGCCGCCGTGATGGAGGGAGCCGTAGAGCGGGTGCGCCCCAAGATGATGACTGTGTTCGCGATCATGGGAGGTTTGCTGCCAATCCTATGGGGGAGCGGAACAGGTGCAAGCGTCATGAAGCGCATAGCGGCGCCGATGATTGGCGGCATGGTCTCCAGCACTGTACTTACGCTGCTCGTGATTCCGGCAGTGTATTCGCTCTGGAGAGAGCGAGAGCTTGCGGCGGCGGCGCGGAAAGCCGCGCCAGAGAGACCGGCATCCCTCCATGCCAAGCCGGCGTATGCATTTAATGAAAGGGTGCAGACGTGACCCTTGAGGAGCCCCTCGATGGAACCTCTGGTTTATTGGGGAAACGCTGACCCACGTTGCGAGTTTCACCTGACTGTATGACACGGGGCCGGAGAGTATCATCCGGTCGCTGGTATATCGTCACCCGTATTCATGGAGTTCACATGTCGAACCGCCGGACTATTCTCAAACTTGTCGCAATCGCCGCCGTATCAATCGCGCTGCCGGCCGTCGCCCAGCAACCTGGGATGATGCAGGGACCGCAACAGCAGCATATGAAGCCACATATGGCGCAGATGCAGGACATGATGCGCCAGATGAACGACATGGCCCAGCGCTCACAGCAGATGCAAGGGCAAGTCAAGCAACATATGGGTCAGATGCACGGCGGGCAGATGGGCGCCGCACACGCTGCGATGCCCCAGATGGCCGATCACATGAGCGCGATGACAACGCAGATGAAGGGGCTCATGGGGCAGATGCAGACAATGATGAAGGATCAGCAGATGATGCAGGATCGCGCAATGCGGCGCGACATGGATGAAATGCACGAGAACATGGCGACCATGTCCAGGGGAATGGGCAAGATGCTCGGGACGATGGAGCAGATGCACAGGCGTATGGGCACTGCTCCACCCCAATCCAGAAAGCCGTAAGGCAGGAGACATCGGTGTCAAAGGTCGTGTGCTTCGCTTGGCGATTTGCGCTCGCGGTCGGTGTGTTGGCGATCGCGGCCACGACGACGACGACGGCGCAGTCGCTCTCCTATGTTGGAGGGCTGCAATACGCCACCGGCAATTTCATCTTCGCGGAACGTACGTGGAGCACGTATCTCGCCAGCGGACTTTCGTGGACTGATGGGCGATTCCGGGTGTCGGCAAGCGTACCTGTGGTGATGCAGCCGGCGGGGTGGCTGCAGTACAGCGGCGCCGGGATGATGGTGCCCACAGGCGGGGTTGCGGGAGGCCGGCCGGGCTCCGCGGACAATGGCTCTGGCATGGGGAGCGGCATGCACGGTGGAACCATGACACCCTCCAGCGCCATGCCGTTTAGCCGCGTCGGCCTCGGCGATCCTGTTGGCCGTATCGACGTTGGGCTGACGGGGGCTGATGCAGAACACCCATCGCTGAGTTTCGTTGGAGCGGTGAAGGCGCCGATTGCGAACGTGAACCGCGGGTTTGGAACAGGCAAATGGGATGTCGGTGCCGGATTGTCGAGCGCTGTGAAAGTTGCCACCATCTCCGTGTTCGCGGAGGCGGTGTATTGGAGACTCGGTAATCCCCCTGGCGCCTCACTGCGCAACGCCGTTGCGTACTCGCTGTCGGTTGGGCGAGGATTGCCTCGCACCCGCTGGTCGGTGCTCGGCACGGTGTCTGGTGCGAGCAGTCTTTGGACGGGACTCGAGGCGCCAGTACAGGCGGGAATGGGCGTCGGATATCTACTTGAATCAGGGAGCAGCGTGTTCGCGACGGTAGCAGCCGGCCTTACGCGCACGGCTCCGGCGGTTTCGACAGGGCTCGGATGGCGAGTGCCGCTAGGCAGTAATCGCTAGGGTTGGAGCAGAAGGACATGAAGCATGTGGCACGGTGGTTCGCGCATCGACACTCAGGGGTTTACAGTGCGTAGCGGATTCCCCGCGCTGTACGATTGCGTCATGCGCACCGCAGAGCGCGGACGCCTCGCGGAGTGGCGGCGCACCGTCGTGCGTCCGGCCGCAGGCGACGTGCTCGAGATCGCGGCTGGCACAGGCTTGGACTTTCCGCACTATAGGGCCGGCGTGACCGTCGTCGCGACTGAGCCAGACCTGCGCATGCTCGAACGGGCCCGCTGTCGCGCCGAACATGCCGCCGCGACGATCGTCCTCGTTGCTGCCGACGCACAAGCGCTTCCGTTTCGTGAGCACTCGTTCGACACAGTCGTCGTCGGTCTTGGACTCTGTACGATCCCGTCCCCGACACACGCGCTTGCCGAACTTCGACGCGTGCTCCGGCCCGGTGGTGTCGCCAGGCTCCTCGAGCACGTGCGTCACCGACAGCCAATCATCGGTTGGGTACAGGATCTGGCCACGCCGGTGTGGCGTCGGATCGCGGGGGGATGTCGGCTCAACGAGCGCTCGGTTGACACAGTGCGGCGCGCAGGCTTTCGAATGAACGACGTACGTTCAGCACTGGGCGGGTACATCGTCATGATCGAAGCCACTGGAGCCGATGGCATAGAGAGAGAGATCACTCCACGCATCGGCAGGACGCATGGCCGACTCCACCCGGAACAGTGGAAGACTCCTCTAGTATAGAGAGCGTGCAAGCACTTCGATCGCCTTCATGCCGGTTCCGAAACGGGCGATGTTGTCGCGGTGCAGTTCCAGCTCACTGTAGGGAAGAAACCTCACTCCAAGATCAGCTACCCGGCTGAATGCGGGACGCCTGAGCTGAGCGCGAACTTCGCCCTCACGGTCGTCGGGTG
>JBKJRW010000067.1:0-9000 GCA_046593165.1 Gemmatimonadaceae bacterium | reverse complement strand
TACTTGATGATCTTGGTTACAACGCCGGCGCCGACCGTGCGGCCACCTTCACGAATGGCGAACCTGAGACCCTCGTCCATCGCGATCGGCGTTATCAGCTCGATCGTCATCTGGACGTTGTCACCCGGCATCACCATCTCCATCCCTTCCGGCAACTCCACACTCCCCGTCACGTCCGTCGTCCTGAAATAGAACTGCGGGCGATACCCCTTGAAGAACGGCGTATGCCGCCCGCCCTCTTCCTTCGTCAGCACATACACCTCGGCCAGAAAATGCGTGTGCGGCGTGATGCTCCCCGTCTTCGCCAGCACCATGCCACGCTCGATCTCTTCCTTGCCGATGCCTCTCAGCAAAAGTCCGACGTTGTCACCAGCGCGGCCCTCGTCCAGAAGCTTCCTGAACATCTCCACACCCGTGATCACCGCCTTCTTGTCAGCGTTGAAGCCGATCAAGCTCACTTCCTCGCCCACCTTCACGATGCCGCGCTCAATCCTTCCCGTCGCAACAGTCCCCCGGCCCGTGATCGAGAACACGTCCTCGACAGGCATGATGAACGGCTTCTCCGTCTCGCGCACCGGCTGCGGGATGTAGCTATCAAGAGCATCCATCAGCTCCGTGATCTTCTTCCCCCACTCCGAGTCCGGGTCACCAGACTCAAGGGCCTTCAACGCACTGCCCTGGATGATCGGCGTGTCGTCGCCCGGAAATCCGTAGCTCGAGAGAAGCTCTCTCACTTCCAGCTCCACCAGCTCCAGAAGCTCCGGATCATCGACCATGTCCACCTTGTTCATGAACACGACGATGAAGGGCACGTTCACCTGCTTCGCGAGCAGGATGTGCTCTCTCGTCTGGGGCATCGGGCCGTCGGCAGCCGACACCACCAGGATCGCGCCGTCCATCTGCGCCGCGCCGGTGATCATGTTCTTCACATAATCGGCGTGGCCTGGGCAGTCGACGTGCGCGTAGTGGCGCTTGACGCTCTCGTACTCAACGTGAGCGGTCGCGATCGTGATGCCGCGTGCCTTCTCCTCAGGTGCCTTGTCGATCTGGTCGAATGCGACCGACTGGGCCAGGCCCTTCTTCGCCTGGATCGCCGTGATCGCCGCGGTCAGAGTCGTCTTCCCATGATCCACGTGGCCAATCGTGCCAACGTTTACGTGCGGCTTCGTCCGCTCGAATTTCGCTTTTCCCATTACCGTATCCCCTGTGTCCTTGAATTTTCTCTGTGTTCTCTGTGACGCCGAATGCGCTCCTGCGCCCTGGCTGAAGGCCGTTAGGTCTTCACCTTATTCATGATCTCTTCAGCCTTCGACTTCGGTACTTCCTCGTAGTGGCTGAATTCCATCGAATACACCGCGCGCCCCTGCGACTGCGAGCGCAGCTTGGTGGAGTAGCCGAACATTTCCGACAGCGGCACGCTCGAGGCAATGACCTGTGCCTCTCCGCGCTGCGTCATGCCGCCGATCTTTCCGCGACGCGCTGACAGGTCGCCCAGAATGTCGCCCATGTAATCGTTGGGGCAGACAACCTCGACGTTCATGATCGGCTCGAGGATGACCGGGTTGGCACGCTTCACGGCTTCCTTGATCGCCATCGAGCCGGCGATCTTGAACGCCATTTCGCTGGAATCGACGTCGTGGTACGAACCATAGATCAGTTCGGCCTTGACGTCCACCATCGGATAGCCAGCGATGACTCCGTTCTCCAACGCTTCGCGCATGCCGTTCTCTGCCGGGCCGATGAACTCACGCGGGATCGAGCCGCCGACAACTTTATCTTCGAACACGAAGCCTTCGCCTGGCTTGGCCGGTTCGATGTTGATGACGACGTGTCCGTACTGGCCCTTTCCGCCGGACTGGCGAACGAATTTTCCTTCGACCTTCTCGACGCGCTTCTTGATCGTCTCGCGATACGCGACCTGCGGGCGACCGATGTTCGCGTCGACCTTGAACTCGCGCTGCATGCGATCGACGATGATCTCCAGGTGCAACTCGCCCATTCCAGAGATGATCGTCTGCGATGTCTCGACATCGGTGTGCACGCGGAAAGTCGGATCTTCCTCGGACAGCTTCATGAGTGCAATCGCGAGTTTGTCCTGGTCGGCCTTCGTCTTCGGCTCGATGGCGACGTCGATGACCGGGTTCGGGAACTTCATCGCTTCGAGGATGATCGGATACTCATCGTCGCACATCGTATCACCCGTGCGGGTGTCCTTGAGGCCGATGGCGGCAGCGATGTCACCGGCGTACACCTCCTCGATCTCCTCACGCTTGTTGGCGTGCATCTGCAGCAGACGACCGACGCGTTCGCGCTTGTCCTTGCTCGAGTTGTAGACGTACGATCCCGACTTGAGAACGCCCGAGTAAACGCGGAAGAAGGTCAGCTTACCGACGAACGGGTCGGTCGCAATCTTGAACGCAAGACCGGCGAACGGAGCGTCGTCCTGGACCTGGCGCGTTTCCTTGTTCGTGTCGTTGTGCGGCGTGTGCCCTTCGATCGCCGGCACTTCGTTGGGCGCCGGAAGGAAGTCGATGACAGCGTCGAGGAGCGCCTGTACGCCCTTGTTCTTGAACGATGCACCGCAAAGCACGGGAACGATGAAGCCGCCGACGGTCGCGGTGCGAATGGCGTGACGAACTTCGTCGTTGGTGAGCTCGACGCCCGAGAAGTACTTCTCGATCATTTCTTCGTCGTGCGTGACAGCGGCCTCGATGACTTCATGCCGCGCCTTCTCGACCGCTTCCCTATAGATGTCGGGAACGTCTACAACCTCGAATTCCTTGCCGAGTGTGGCGTCGTCGAAGATGTATTGCTTGCGCTCGATGACGTCGATGTGGCCGGTAAACAGTTCGCCCGAGCCGACCGGGAGCTGGATCGGATACGCTTCCCTGGTGAGGCGGTCGCGAATCATTCTCAGGCAGCGGTCGAAGTCGGCGCCGGTGCGGTCCATCTTGTTCGAGAAGATGAGGCGCGGGACCATGTAGCGGTCGGCCTGACGCCAGACCGTCTCGGTCTGCGGCTCGACACCGGCTACGGAGTCGAGGAGCGTGACGGCGCCGTCGAGCACGCGAAGCGAGCGCTCGACCTCGACGGTGAAGTCGACGTGGCCCGGTGTGTCGATGATGTTGATGCGATGCTCGACCCCGTTGCGCGTCCAGAAAGCGGTGGTCGCGGCGGACGTGATCGTGATGCCGCGCTCCTGCTCCTGCTCCATCCAGTCCATCGTCGCGGTGCCTTCGTGCACCTCGCCGATTTTATGGGACTTTCCGGTGTAGTAGAGGATACGCTCGGTAGTAGTCGTTTTCCCGGCATCGATGTGGGCCATGATGCCGATATTGCGATAATTTTCGAGCGGAGTTTCGCGTGCCATATGATCCTGAGAGCGCCGGGGCTTGTTGACGGCCTGCTGCGCTGGTTTGGTCTGTGTATTGAACGGTCCGAATGGCTGGCCACATTCAACAAAAACGCGGGTGGACCATGGCACCCCAGTAGAGGGGCCGGTATCCATCCGCTGCCGCCGGGTGCATCCGCTGCCGAAACGCGGATGGGGACCCAAAGGCGCGCCGGGCTAAGTCGCTGTCCGGCGTTGAGTTGTGGTCAGCCTCTAATTATCACACTGGGCGGCGCTCGTGTCAACATGTCCACGAGGCGTCCCAAGAGTGTCGCCCCGACCGTTTCCCACGTCACCGCAACGTCACATTCTCCCACCGCTCTCCGGGAGTGCCAAGACCCACTAACGATCCGGTCACCAACCCCACACCGCCGAAGAAAAGGCCGCCGACCGCCGCCTTTTCGCTCGCCGACATCGCAAACCAATCCCGAGAATCGTCATCTCCATCTGCAAAGCCGAGGACCACCCCGCCGACGAGGCCGATCAGCGCCCCCCAGCCGCCGTTGCGCAGCATGCTGACGCCGCGGCCTTCACGACCCCGACTTACGCGCACCCGTTTGACCTCGGTCCGCGCGACTGCGCGCGCACCACTCAACGTGCTCACCCGAACCGAGTCGCCGGGCGGCTCAAGCAGAAGGCCTCTGAAGGACCCCTTTCCCGCTACGTCGATCCTCACCCTCGCCCCGGATTGAAGCGCGGACACACTCTGAGCCGCAATCGGCGACGCGCTGACAACGATGATAGTTGAAATCAATGCGCTGATGCGTAGCATCGAGACCTCTTGAGAGGGTAAGTGCCTCATCCGCCGATAGCGGGTTGGCATGCGAATGAAGATGCATTCCCCCTCCATCCCGTTCGATACGTAACGTTACGTAGACAAACACCGCCCACGTCGGAGAATGCAAAACCGCCGCGCCCGCACGTAGCTTCTCCAGAAGCCGCCTCGATGTAAGCCGTCCAGCGCGGCGTTTACGCAAACACGGGAGAGATGAATGCGTTCGATAGTCCTGTTAATGACAACCGCCGTAATCGCCGGCGGCGCGCAATACCTGCCCAGTGCAGCCAGACCCGAAGCCCGGGCAGTTCGCGCCGCGGATACGGTGTATGTGAAGGCGGCGCCGATCGACTACGACGAACTCGCGCGCCGGGTTGCGATCAGACTGGGCAAAAGCGCGGAAGCGCAGCCGACCGTCATCAATGGTGACCTCATCGTGAAAGGCCGCCTCGGCGTCGGGGGCGCGCCCGAATCCGACACTCGCTACGGCATCACCGTACGCGGACCCGACGACGCAGCGATTCGCTTCATCTCGAACGAAGCGATGCGCGATCCGCAGCGGGCCGGAACGCAGCACCGCCATGTCGGATCGCTGGGCCTGAGTCAGGACGGGGGGCTGCGACTCGATCAGAACAGCACCTGCTTCGTGGACGACAGAGGATGCACCGTTGACGACCCGCGCAGGCGCCGCGCGTACTCAGGGTTCGATTCGCTCGGAGACATGTCATTCTTTCTCTCCGAAGTGGACTCACTAACGGGGAAAGCGACCGCACCGCGTGCCCAGAGTCTGGTGTTCCGTTTGCTCGACTGGGACGGGAATATCCACATTGCGGCTCACCGGCCGGGCCAGAGAATATTCTTCAACGCAAGCACCACCATCCACGCCAGTGACCTGCAATGGGAAGTTCCCTTCCCTTGAAAGATCTGTCCTGCGATGGCGCACTACGTGCTCTCTGGTGTACTGGACAAGCGCGGTGATGCTGACTTCAAAAGCATGGGCCTCAACAACCTCCAAGGAATAACTATGCGCCGTTACCTGGCCGTCCTCACAGCGGCATCGATTTCCGCAGCCTGTGCGACAGGCACCCAGACAAGCACGATCGGTACTGAAATCGCTGCGACTGTTACGCAGGCAACGGTACAGGCCTATCTGGACACCTACGCGACGCAGTACCAACGCCTCTATACCCCGAGTTCCGAAGCTCAATGGGCATCGAACACGCATATCGTCGAAGGCGATAAAACCAACGCGGTCCGCACACGTGCCGCGGACGAGGCACTCAACGCATTCGTGGGGAGCACGCAAAACATCAGTACCATCCGCACGTTTCTGAAAGCGGAAAGGGTGATCACACCAATACAAAAGCGGCAGCTCGAAGCAATGCTGTACAACGCCGGTACCGGCCCGCAAATCGTCGCCGATGTAGTCAAGCGCCGCATTGCCGCCGACGCGGCGCAGACGGAAAAACTTTACGGTTACACTTTCACGGTCAACGGAAAAGCGGTCACGCCAAATCAGATCGACTCGACTCTGCGAAACAGCGCGAATCTCGCAGATCGCCGTGCTTACTGGGAATCGTCGAAAGCCATAGGCCCGACCCTCAAGTCCGGAATCGTCGACCTCCGGTCGCTGCGCAATCAGACTGTCCAGGCGCTGGGTTACCCGGATTTTTTCTCCTACCAGGTCTCCGACTACGGCATGTCGGCGGACGAAATGCTCCGCCTCACCGACATGATGAATCGCGAGCTGCGTCCACTCTTCCGCGAGCTTCATACGTGGACGAGGTACGAACTCGCGAAGAAATACAAGCAGCCGGTTCCCGATCTTATCCCGGCAGACTGGCTGCCGAATCGATGGGGGCAGGACTGGTCGGCTCTCGTGAACGTCGAGGGTCTCAACCTTGACGCCGCGTTTAGCGGAAAGAGCCCGGAATGGATCGTCAGGCAGGGCGAGAACTTTTACAAGAGCCTCGGCTTCGATTCACTGCCCAGTGTGTTCTGGGAGAAGTCGTCATTGTATCCGCTGCCTCCCAACTCGCCGTTCAAGAAAAACACCCACGCTTCGGCGTGGCACATGGACCTGGCAAACGACGTGCGCTCGTTGATGAGCGTCGAGCCGAACGCCGACTGGTACGGCACATCGCACCACGAGCTGGGGCACATCTACTACTATATGAGCTACAGCACGCCGGCCGTGCCGCTCGTGCTTCGCGGCGGCGCCAATCGCGCCTACCACGAAGGAATTGGCACGCTGATGGAACTCGCATCGGGCCAGCGGCGATTCCTCGTGAACCGAGGCGTGATCAGCGGCGCGTCAGCGCCGGACTCGATTCAGACTTTGCTCAAGGAAGCACTTCAATACGTCGTGTTCATGCCCTTCTCCACCGGGACGATGACGCGATTCGAGCACGAGCTCTACTCGAAGAATCTTCCGGCGGGCCAGTTCAACGCCAGGTGGTGGGAGCTCGCGCGGAAGTATCAGGGCATCGCTCCGCCGACAATGCGAGGTGAAGAGTTCGCCGATGGCCTCACGAAGACGCACATCAATGACGACGCGGGACAGTACTACGATTATGCGTTGTCACAGGCGCTGCTCTTCCAGCTTCACAATCACATCGCCCGGAACATTCTCAAGCAGACCCCGCACGACACCGATTACTACGGAAGCAAGCCGGTTGGTGATTTCCTGAAGACGCTGATGGCACCCGGTGCGAGCCGGCCGTGGCGCGATGTGCTCAAGGAGACGACTGGGCAGGAACTCAATGCGCAGGCGATGATTCAATACTTCGCGCCGGTCTACGAGTGGCTCAAGGTGCAAAACCGGGGTAGGACCTACACGCTTCCAGAGATTTGAGTGGTGGGGGATGCATCCACGAGTCGAGGTCTGGCGACAATTCCATGTGGCGCGGAACCGCGGTGGGACCAACTTTAAGTGTGCGGTGTATGCTGTATGACATAGATGCGCGGTCGTAAGCGCTTCACGTGGAAGTACTGCAGTCATTCTCTTTTTTCAGGAGCCAGGATGAGTCCAATTTCAGTCAGAACTTTACCCCGCGCGTCCCATTTCGCGGCGCTTGCTTTCGGGGCGCTGATTCTGGCTGCGGGCTCACAAACGCCGGCGACACTATTCGCCCAGGGCGGAGCTCGCATCAGCGGCGCTGCCATCAGCAAGGTGGGACGTGATACTCGCAAGCTGACTGCCAGTGCGCAGGCGCAAGCGGGCTCGACGTCTGCTAACGGCACGGTTCAGTTCATCCACAACAGTCCCGCCGGCCTCTCGCGTTTTCGAGGGAGCATCACGTGCCTCAGCGTGAGCGGGGGAATCGCGCAGATCAGCGGGACAATCGACAAGGGCGAGACCGCGACCGGCGCCCTGCTCGACGGCAAGGCCTTCGCCTTCACGGTCAATTCCGCGGGCTCGCCGCAGTCGTTCTCACTGCCAACAGTGGGTGAGGTCGGCGCCGTGGGAGCATGCAGTGGTGGCAGATCCGAAACCGTGCCGGTAACAGAAGACGGTCTTAAAATCGGCTAGCGGACAGCGGACAGCGAACATCGCCTATCGGGTACCGCGCAGCGGTCCTAGATAGGCGACCGAAAACGAAATCCGAGGTCGAAAGTGTAGTACTCGACCCCTCGGCTGCCGCCACTCGTCCCCGGAAGATTGTACCGCAACTTCTGACTGACGAACCGCACCTGCGGCGTAATGCTGAAGAATCCCATGACTGGAACATCTACCCCGGCGCCAAGCTCGTAACCCGGACGCCGCTCAGTCGTGACGGTAGTCCCGCTCGACGCACCGCTGAACGTACCCGTCAATTCGTTGACTGCGATGCCGGCCTTCACCCAGGGTTTGACGATGGGAAACAGGGGAATTCCCATTCGAAGCCCCGCGCTCACTCCGGTCAGCTTGTATTTCCCGCTCGCGGCGCACGACTGCGGCTGACAATCGAACTGTATGCGGTCGGTTCCGACGTACAATCCCAGGGGGCCCAATCCAACCCCGGCATCGAGCCCGTATCCCAGCCCCGGCTTTGCACCCCGCACGAGCCCGTCGCTCGAAGCACCCTCAGCCGCTTCGGCGAAACTTCCAGTCGGAATACCAGCGCCCGCCCGCACCCCGACGAAAAAGAGTTGCGCTTCGAGAGAAGTTGTCATCAGCGGATAACATCCCGCGACCATCGCTATCCGGAAAAACGGTCGCATCCCTTCTCCATCGAATGAGTTCCCGTACACGATCCGCTCGGTCCGCCGGATCCGCGCCCCATTACTGCGTTTCCTTACTTCTTGTCCTACTTCAGCGCTGCGCACCTTTCCACCCCGGGCCTCGCACCACGCGTCCCGGCCTGGCGCCAGTGTGCTGACCGTCTCTAAGTACCTGCCGCCCATTAACGAAAACGTGAACCATGCCGGCCGAATACTGGTGCGGGTTTTCGAATGTCGCCCTGTCCTCAACTCGCGCTGGATCGAAGAGAGCGATGTCGGCAAAGTATCCGGGACGTAGCATTCCCCGGTTCGAAATCTTCAGATTCTTCGCCGGCATTGCGGTGAGCCTTCGCACAGCCTCTTCCAGGGGAATGATTTTCTCGTCGCGGACGTAACGACCCAGCAGCCGAGCGACATTTCCGTAAGCGCGTGGATGTGTGCTCGACTTGAGAAAAACTCCTTCCGCCGCCGGCGCGCTGCCGTCCGACCCGAAACTCACCCACGGAATCGCGATCTGCCGCCGAACGTTTTCTTCAGACATGAGAAAGTACACCGTGCCTACCCGGCTCCCGTCCTGGATCACCAGATCCATGGCAGTCTCTTCAGGCGACTTGCCGCGCATCCGCGCCAC
>JBKJRW010000022.1:0-5558 GCA_046593165.1 Gemmatimonadaceae bacterium | reverse complement strand
CCCGATTATCAAGGCGGGGCTTCGCCACAATGGATTCGCGCTCATCGACGTGATCTCTCCGTGCGTCACCTTCAACGACCACGATGGCTCCACCAAGAGCTACAAGTTCACGCGTGAACACGACGTGGAGATTTCGACGGCCGACTTTGTCCCGCTGCAACGTGAGATCGTCGCGCCGGAGTCGAAGGAAGCAACGACGTCAATCAGGATGCACGATGGCAGTACAGTGCGTTTCCGCAAGACGCACGAAGGATACGATCCGACTGATCGAGAGAAGGTGTATGCCCACGTGCGCGACTGCCAGAAGCGCAACGAGGTGGCGACGGGACTTCTCTTCATCGACGCGAACGGTGCTGACATGCACGCCGTGTCGAAGACGGTCGAGACCCCGCTTGTTGAGCTGCCCTTCAGCGAGCTTTGCCCGGGGAACGACGCGCTGCAGGCGTTGATGGAGAACTACCGCTAGCGCGTCTGTTCCGCCGGTTGATGCTACTTGCCGGTCGCCTTGCCGGGCGCAGGCGGCGGCGCGGCGGCTGCCTTGTCCGAGTTCCACGTGTCGCGAATGTAGGGCCACGCACCGTTGGTGCGGCGGTGCACCGAAAGATAGTTTCCGCCGTCGACCGTCGCGCCGGACGCATCGACCACCAGGTAGGTACCGCTGATCCAGCCCACGTCACCGTTGACGCCGACGCCAGTGACCGCCGCATTCTTGAGAGTGATGCCGGCGGCTTTCGATGTAGCGATGTCTGCCGCGAGGAACTCGCGAATCGCGGCTCGGCCCTTGGAGGCGGGTGCGCCGGGCGGCATCAGGAGGGCGTCGTCCGCATACAGGTTGGCCGCGCCGTCCGCGTCGCCCTTGTTGTACAGATCGAACCAGACGAGCGCATCCGCCTGGAGCTTTGCTTCGTCCGCCGCCGTGTTTTGTGCTGCAGGCGGTGCGGGTGCCTGGGTACACGAGCTCAATGCGCCGATCACGACAAGGGCGGACAAGGCACTCTTCATCAATCGCTTCATCGGTGGCTCCTCCAGTTAATAGGGATACGTCGGCGGGGACATCTTACGCTGATAGCGTTCCTTTCGGAAGGCGCAGCGGCTGAAGGCAACCGAATGGGATCGCGGACAGCAGAAGACACCGCGAAATTGCTTAATGTTCTGACTTCAGGCCGGCACCTGGCATCCCTTGTCGAATTGATCCGAGTCGAGTTGCCGTGCAGGTTCCTCTTGTCCTTGTCAGGCTAACGCCTTGCAAAATCAGTTGCGAGGCGCTTGCGGCGCAGCCGCATCATGCGCGCCACGCAACTGCATTCGCTGGTTAGGAGGCAGTCGTCGGCCAAGGGGCCTGGTACTTGAGGGACAACACCTGACTGATCAGCCCGAAGTCGCCTACGTTCCGCGTGATGATTGTTGCGCCCAGCTCGCGAGCAGTGGCAGCGATGAGGATATCATTCCCGAAGCTTCGCTGAGCCAGGCTCGCTTCGTAGCCTCCGACGGCCCGAAGCCGGCGATCAATGTCAGCGGCGAGTTCCCAGGTCGGAAAGCCGGGTGTATGAAGGCGTCGGCGACTACGAAACGGCTCCAAAAGGCCTCGGGCCAAATCACGTTGGCGGCTGGGAGTACGGGCGCCCACCAGCAATTCGTGTGCGACCACGGCGCTCAGAACGATTTGTGGCAATTGGCTCTGGTGAAATAGCCGGAACGCTGCCCCAAAGCCGGGCTCGGTGAACGCGGCGATATAGATATTGGAGTCGAGCAGAAACACGGCTTACTTCGAGGTCGTTTCGAAGACGTCCACAAAGCCGCCCCTGCCGACGAGAACATCAAGGCCCGCCTCGACTTCCGCCTGGAACCGAGCCATCTCCGTGACCGCGTCGAGCGCCCGACTGATCGTTTCGGTTTCCGTGGCCGCGCCCAGTAGCCGCTTGGCGCGATCGATCTTGCGCTGATCGAGGATCACGTTCTTGCGCTTGAGGCGCGGTCCGTTGCGGGGGGTGCTCATTTTGCGAGTCTCCTTGCTGTCTGTATAGTATCGACAAGCGTCTGTATGGACAAGCGGTGACCGCGGAGTGGCGTCGGCCTTCGCCCCGGACGGCACCTGTAGCTGTATTCCGGGATAGTGGGATCGATCGCCGGTTGCAGGACCTGTAACACCGCCTGCTGAATGAACCGATCAAGCACGGTCGGGATGCCTGGCTGCTCACCTCCAGGTCAGTGCCCATGTTGGGCACACATGCACGACAGGCCACGTGTAAACGTGGCCTGTCGCTTTTCCATCCTCTATCGGCACGTCACCGGCTGTCCTTTCCAGTCTCCACGAATCTGACGCATTGTCCCTGGTTCCTGAATCCGAACGCTTGCCAACCTTCGGACTTGCACTGCTCGTTGGTCGTCGGATCCGGCGAAGGAGGCGGCGGCGGGAACGGGGTTGGATCGCAAGCGTTTCCCAGTCCGTCGCCATCCGAATCCGTCTGTGCTGCGTTAGCAAGCGCGGGGCAGTTGTCCGACGCATCCGGCACGCCATCGCCATCAGCATCGGGCGGAGGCGCACCGCGACCCCAGTTTGCGCCAAAATCGAATGCCGCGTTATTCGTCAGGCGGGTCTGACCGGTCCCGTCCGCGTTCATCACGTAAATCTCGGGAGCGCTGTCGCGGTTGCTATCGAACGCGATCTTCGTACCATCCGGAGACCATGCCGGGAGTATGTCCGACCCCGCTGCAAAAGTGAGCCTGGTCTGACCGGTGCCGTCGGTGTTCATCAGGTAGATGTCAACGCTGCCGTCGCGATAACTCGTGAACGCGATCTTCGTTCCATCCGGTGACCACGCCGGGTAAACGTCCGATGCCGGGTTATTTGTTAGACGAGTCTGTGCGGTCCCGTCCGCGTTCATCACGTAGATCTCCGGTGCGCCGTCGCGCTCGCTGGAGAAGACGATCCTGGTCCCATCAGGTGACCATGCCGGGCCGTAGTCCCAACTCGAGTTACTGGTGAGCCTCGTCTGGTTAGTCCCGTCGGCATTCATAACGTAGATCTCGTAGTTGCCGTCACGATCACTGGAGAACGCGATTTTCGCCCCGTCCGGCGACCATTTCGGGAACCAGTCCGTTCCCGCGCTAGTTGTGAGTCTCGTTTGACCGGTCCCGTCGGCGTTCATGACGTAGATCTCGTTATTCCCGTCGCGAGAGCTCATGAACGCGATCCTTGTCCCATCCGGCGACCATGCCGGGAACGCATCCCCCGCCGGATCATTAGTGAGATTCGCCTGACCGGTCCCGTCAGCGTTCATCACGTAGACCTCGAGGTTGCCGTCGCGCTCGCTGGCAAACGCGATCTTGCCATTGACCGCAGCTACGATCGAGGCCCTCAGGACAGCGGGAGCTGGTAGGGGGGACGTTGGCAACGTTTCATCCAAGCCACACGCGGAAACTGACAGAATGCCAACGGCGACAACGGAACCAGAAATCCACTTGCAGTGCATAGAATCCCCTCATAGGTTGGCTTCGATGAGGGATGACCGATCGCCGGAAAGAAATAACGGCGGAAGCCAGGACTCAGTAAAGCGACGCATCTCTTGCGCGTGCTCACGCAGATCATGTCACGTGAGCTGCGAGACGATCCTGCACATTGGTTTTGCGGTCCGCCGGCACCTACAGGTGACTCCGCGCAACACAGCGCATTTGGGGGAAATCAGCCCCCAATGAGCGAATCGCCTCCACCGGGACAACGGCTGGATTCGTGGAAGGCGATCGCGCAATACCTCCAGCGCGATCTCGCCACCGTCAGGAGGTGGGAGAAGGGCCTCGGCTTGCCGATTCGTCGGATAGGTATGACCGGACGGTCGGTGTTCGCCTACCGCCGCGAAATAGACGAGTGGCTCACTGCCACCAGACCGGTACTAGCGTCACCGGATACTTCTGCCTCACCCGCGGCGCCTGTATTCCCTGGCCAGGCACATCCTTGGCGCCGGTTGATAGTGCCAGGAGCGGTTCTGGCCGCTGCTCTTACGGGCCTTCTTGCACGGAACGGGTGGACGACAGCAAGCGATTTGCGGATAGACGTTACGAACCACGAAGTAGTCGCGCGTACGCACGACGGCATCGAGAAGTGGAGGTACCAATTCCCAACGACGTTTGACACTGGAAAGCTCGCGGAGATGGTTCAGGTCTCCAATGGCGCACGCTCCGGGGTTTATGTCGCCAGTCGTGTTCGCGGGAGCCGCCCGGACGAGCAGGTGGAGAGCGGCTCGCTCACCTTTCTGGATATGAAGGGGCGTCCGCAACGGTCGTTTTCCTTCAGCGACCTTGTGACGGTCGATGGCAAGACGTACGGTCCGCCCTGGGCGTTAACGGCGTTCGGAGTCCATCAGGGGGAGGGAAAGTACCGCCTCGCGATAGCCGCACATCATTACATATGGGCTCCAGGGCTCGTCACGATCCTTGACGATCAATGGCAGCGACGCGGGACGTTTATCAATGCAGGTTGGATCGAATCAGTTCACTGGCTGACGCCGGAACGGCTTCTGATCGCCGGCTATTCCAATGCACGCGACGGGGGAATGATTGGGCTGCTCGATGCCGTAGCGCTCGACGGGCAGGGACCGGAACCAGTGGGCCCGCATTTCTGCGAGAATTGTGGGACCAATAAACCGCTGCGGATGTTCGTATTTCCGAGGACTGAGATCAATCGCATTACCGGCGCTCCGTTTAATCGCGCGGTTGTCCAAACCTTGACTGGAGCGCGCGTGATCGCTCGAACCATTGAGATGACGTCGGCTGCGGGCGACGGGGATGTTGTGTATGAATTCACAGCTCCGGCGCTGGACTTCGTTAGCGCCAAATTCAGCGATCGCTATTGGGAATTGCACCGGAGGCTCGAATCTGATGGAAGGATCGCGCATACGCGCGAGCAATGTCCGGACCGCGACGGACCGCGACAAATGCATGAATGGGAGCCAACAACCGGTTGGCGGACGTTCATGATTCGGTGACCACGACGGAAACTCATGGCGCTCGCGTATTTTGCCTTCAGCCGCCCAGCCAAGCTGCGAGCGTTTCTCATAATGTGGCAGCGCAGCTGCTCAGCGCGCGGTCTTTTGGTGATGTCGATCAAATCGCGGGAGCCTTCTGTGTAGTCGCACCCGATCTGCGTCCCGCCGGAACAGTACAATGACGCCGGCTCCGCTAAGCGGCCTTGCGTAACTGCCAGCTCATCATAACTCGCCGGGCTAGCTGCAAGCGATCACAGGAGACAGTATGACGGACCTAAGGTCAACAGAGCAGCTGAACTGTTATCAGGGCCATCCCGAATTATTCCTTTCCCATCGCAGCTTGCAGGGTAACTCAAACGCCCAACTGACGTGGGATTCCCGCACTGATTCCCGAACGGCCCGCGCCGCAGCTTCCCTGAAAAATGGAAACTGCGGCGTAAGTCGTTGTACCACAACGAGTGCTCGGGGCGGGGATCGAACCCGCATGGGCTTTGGCCCAAGGGATTTTAAGTCCCTCGCGTCTACCGGTTTCGCCACCCGAGCCAGACAACATCTCCCAACGCAAAAACTACAAGC
>JBKJRW010000001.1:0-25273 GCA_046593165.1 Gemmatimonadaceae bacterium | reverse complement strand
ACTCACGCCCTGGTATCGCGTCACACTGTAACCAGGGCGATTCAGCAAGGCGGACGTCATTGAATCCGGCTCGGCCCACTTGATCAGTTCGCGCGCTTGAAGCGAGTCAGCCCGGGTTGAATCCGCTTTCTGCGTTGTATCCGCGGGCAACCGCGGAGTGGATGGGCGCACCGGGCGAGGCCCTCCCACCTGTGCGAAAGCAAGGTTCGCCGACGCCACAACGAGTGCGAAAGCCAGAGTCGTTCCGAAAGCCGTAACTGCCAGCAGGCGAGACATCGCGGTCCGCGTCACGCGTCCACACCCAGACGGCGTGGCTCCCGCGGAACCACATCTGTACGCTCCCTCTCGCGCCGCGCCTCGACCTCTGCCGCTAGCGCCCGCTTGCGGCGCTTCCGCGTGACAACATACGAAAGACCGATTCCGAGCTCGAACAGAAAATAGAGCGGTCCGGCCAGGGCAAAGAGCGTGGTCGGGCTCGCATCGGGCGTGATGAATGCGGCCGCAACCACACAGGCTACAAGTGCGTGGCGCCGGAATTTGGTCAAGGTCTTCGGCTCGACAATTCCGAGGGCTGACAGTACAAGGATTCCGATCGGAAGTTCGAACGCCAGTCCGAACGCGAGCATCATGCTGAACGCAAAGTCGAAGTACTGCGTCGCCTCTATCATGGGAGTCAGCGATGCCGACTCGAACCCGTGAAAGAACTTCAACGTGAACGGCAGCACCACGAAATAGCACAGCGCCACTCCAGCGAGAAACAATACGATCATTCCGAAAAGTGTCGGTATGATGATCCTTTTCTCGTGCGAGTGAAGCGCCGGCGAAAAGAAGCCCCAAAGCTGGTAACCGATTACCGGCGTGGCCATCAGCAGGCCGGTGATCAGTGACGCATTGAGGATGATCTTGAACGACGTTCCTGGGTGCGTGTACACCAGGCTTCCGTTGCTCAGATACGGCTTGATTGGTTCGGCGAGGAGTCCTACAAGGTCAAGGCGTTTTTGAGAAAGAACGACAAACGAGACGACGACGCCCAGGAGTATCGCGCCCGCGATCCAGAACAGACGATGCCTGAGCTCCTCGAGGTGATCGAGGAAGGGCATCTCCGTTTCCCGGACCTTCTGCGGCTTTGCCGCCACCGCTTCAGCCAAGAATGCGGAGCCGCTCGCGTGCAAGCTCCGCCTCGTCCGACGATGGGTAACGCTTGACGAGTTCGTTATAGAGACGGCGCGCGGCCGTGATTCGCCGCGCGTTTTGAGCCAGTACCCCTCGTTTGTATAGCGCCGTAGCGGCACGAGGCGAATCGGCATACCGCGATACCACGCCGGCGTACGCCGTGTCTGCGGCCGCCAAGGTACCCTCAGCAGCAAGTGACTCGGCGATGAAGAACTGGGCGTCGGGCGCGAGCTCCGAATCCGGATACCTCTTGAGAAGGTCGGTGAACGCGGCACGAGCTGCGCTGTTGCCGCCGCGCGTGAGTTGGTCGCGACCAATCTGATAAAGTTCGTTCGCATCGGGTGCGTCTTCGACAGGAGCCACAGGAGTCTTCATAGTATCCCGGGTCGTCTCGACGGGAGCAACGGGCGGCGTGGACTGTCGGATACGCGTGTCGATCTGCGATCGCAGCTCCTTGAGGCGGGCCTCACTCCGGCCCGTGACTTCCTGGATCTGGTTCACCTCCTGCCTCATCCCCCGCACTTCCGCCTGCGTCTCGGCCCTGAGTCGCGTAAGACGCGAACTCAGCGACGCGACGCTGTCGTTCAGAGCACGCAGAGTGGTCAGGATCTGCACCACCTGCATCGCCCGCACCGAATCCGCCGCCGCCGCCTCGGCCCGTGTCAGCGACACCTCCTGATTCACCTCGTCAAGCTGGGAGAGCGACGCAAAGCAACCCGACATTGCGACAGCGAGCATGACACCCCCCAATTTCCCTGCCAGACGCGACACGGACATTTTATTCATGCTCCGGAGATTATCTCGAACTCTGCGCGCCGGTTGAGCGCCCAGGCTTCCTCGCTATGTCCCTGAAGAGCCGCCCTTTCTTCGCCCATTGTCACGATCTCGATTCGATCCTCGGATATACCGAGCGCGGCGAGGTAGCGCTTTGCCTCAGCCGCACGTCGGAGGCCGAGCGCGAGGTTGTACTCGTCCGAGCCCCGCTCGTCGGCGTGCCCCGTGATACGTATCCTGAGTGAAGGACGCCGGATAAGAATGGGCGCCTTCGCTTCCAGAGCCGCGCGCGACTCATCGGCGAGCGCCGACTCGTCAAGGTCGAAATAGATGACGTTGGCGATCGTCGCTTTCTCGCCGGAAGTCGCCGGAGCATTGGTAGCCGGGCCAGCCGCAGCGGCCGCAGCAGCGGCGGCAGCAGCCGCGTTCCGGGCCGCGTCAACACGGGCAAGTGAGTCCATCCGCGCCTGTTCCCGCACGAGGCTGTCGGTGTTGATCCGCCTTGGAGCAGGACGCGTCGCAGGTTTTTTCGCGCAACCGGCCGCGACCAACGATACTGCGACTGCGATTCCGAGGATACGCACGATTGAGTTCATGACCGGTTTGCGAAGGGATGAATGTATTGGAGCGAACTTACGGACTTGCTGTAATCATGGGCGACCACGCCGACAGGCGCGCGCCTGCGTTGCGCGTGAGCTGCCGGAACCTCCCGGATTCTGTATCCAGAACCCAGATCTGCTTGGAGCCGCCGCGCGTGGACGAGATGGTGAGATGCCGCCCGTCGGGAGCCCAGGACGGGCCTTCGTTTTCTCCCTCGCTCGTCAGCCGACGCGGTTCCTTGTCGCGGATGTTGATCATCCACACTTGAAAGTCGCCATTTTGCTGCTCGTACGCGACTGCCAGCCCATCTGGCGACCAATCCGGCGCTGCCCTGTAGCTGCGAACTCCGGGCGTGAATGGCGTCAGAAGCTGGAGGTTCGTACCATCCGCATCCATCGTATAGATCTGCGGAAACCGCGACCGCGAAGAGAAGAACGCGATCTGTCGCCCATCAGGGCTGAAGGTAGGCGACCCATTGTCACTGCCACGACCGAAAGTCAGTCGCTGCACCACCGCGGGATCGTCGATGCTCACCGACATCAGATCCGTTCCTGATTCCGAACCGCTCGCATATACGATAAACCTGCCGTCGTGCGAGTAGGCCGGAGTGATGTTCAAGCCTCCGCCACCGATGGGCTTCAACTTTCCCGTCGTCAGGTCGTACTCCTCGAGCTGAGTACCTCCGCCCGCATCGAGGAACTTGGAGTAGACGATCCGGTCTCCACGGGGGTGCCACGCCGGCGAGAGAGAAAGTCCGCGCCTGGTAATCGAATGATCGTTGAACCCGTCGCTATCCACCAGGCGAATCAGCCCGCCGTGTACATACGCGATCCGCGTTGCGGCGATTCCCGGTTTGCCAGTAATCCACCGCTCGATCTCGTCGCTAATGCGATGAAGGCCGAGACGCTCTGCATCCACGGCCGCTACGCGGGCGAGGCTGTCCTGCCTCGCAAGCCTGGCCGCTGATCGGCCGATAGACCCGGCAACGGAGTCGCGCCGCTCATCCTCCCAACGCACGATGTTTCGGCGCAGGTAGGCTGTCGCCGCGGAATCGCGTCGAAGCGAATCGCGAATCACGAATCGGCGCTCGCGCGTGTCCTTCGTCAACCGCGGGCGCCGCATGATATCGGCTCTCGCTTTCAACGTGCGATAAGCCGAATCGCGAAGCGCTTTTTCTCGAACCGTCGTCGCGACGGTGATCGAGTCGAGTAGCGAGGCGTCCCTTATTCCTGGCGCCTTCACCATTCTGAACTCTCGCGAATCGAGCCGTCGCGTCGCACTCACGTCATAGAGTGCAACCTGCAATCCGGTCGCAGTACGTCGAGCCTGGATGATCGCTGCTACGCCAAGGTTCGCGAACAGGGAATAATTATAATCCTGACCCGCGGCGGGAATCATTCCCATCAGCGTCATGTCATCGAGCACGAGAGGCACCACGCGATCACTGAAATCGAGGTCGCGTTGAATTATGGTGCGGACGGAATCGGCGGACCCAGTGTCCACTGGCATCACCAGCACCTTCGGGGTGGTGCCCCGGGGGTAGCTGAGACCGAGTCGAACTCCAGGACGGGTAGCGACAGTGTCCTGACCGCATGCGCGTGTGCTAACTGCCGCGGCGGCGATGGCGACAAACGCCGCAACGGTGAGATAACGAGGGTTCATCTAAGGATACGTGGGTCGAAGCTGAAGACTACCGGAAGAGCGTCGTCGGGATATCCATCAGGAAGTGGACCGAATTCGCGAGCGGCCGCCTCGACAGCGCCCTGCGCCTCGAGATCGAAAGCATATGATCCCGAGCGGGTCACGAAACCGATACCGATGACTGAGCCATCACGGCGAATGACGAATCTAACCTCAGCGCGCCGACTGGAGTTCGCGTCGGCTGGATTGAATCGAAGAGCGATCTGGCGAACGATGTTGTTGAGATACCCTGGGAAAGGAAAATCGATTCCCTCGGTCTGCACGGTTGCCACGTCGGTGCCCTTCCCGCCAATTGGCCCACCTCCCGCTCGCGGGGCGCGTGCAGGCGGAACGGCCGCGGCGGGTCGCTCAACCGGGGTCGAGCGTGGCGGATTTTTCTGAGGAGTGGCCTTCGCGATTGGAACTGCCGCCTCTTTCGCGGGCGTCGGAGTCGCTGGCGCGACTTCAGCAGGAGTGGCGGGTGCCGGTGTGGCGGGTTCCGGCTGGACCGTCCCGATCGCGCGAGGCCCCGCTGGCGCTGCCACAATGTTGACCCTGTAAATCGGCGGCAGAATTTCGGGCGGGCCCTTTCTGAAAGTCAGGGCGGCGAGCGCGACCACGCTGAGGTGGAATGCCAGCGAAATCCCCGCCGGTCCGGTGAGGCGCGCGTTCAGGCCGCCCTGCATCTATCGCTCGGCTTCCGGTTCTGCCACCAGGCCGACGTCGGGCGTTCCACTCGCTCGCATCACGGCAAGCACTCTCACAACCAGCCCGTACGGAACGCTCGCATCCGCCCGCAGATAAACCCCATCGCGGCCACGATTTGCAGCAAGAGTCTTGAACGTCGATCGGAACTCGGAATAAGTCAGAACCGTCTCGTCAACGTGAATTCCGCCCGCCCTGTCCACCGTCACAACGAGCCCGCTCTTTGGCTCCAGCGGGCGCGCCTCGGCCTTTGGCAGACTTACATCGACCCCGCCCTGCATGATCGGTGCAGTGATCATGAAGATCACCATCAGCAGCATCATCACGTCGATGAGGCTTACGACGTTGATCTCCGCGTTGAGAAGCATCCGCGCTCTGCGCCGTCTCACCTAGATGCGGCCTTCGCGAACCATCAACGCGATCAGCTCCGATCCGAATCCGTCCAGCTCCCCGTCGAAGCGATTCAACCGATGGGCGAAGATGTTGTATCCGAACACAGCGGGAATGGCCACGCTCAGCGCCGCCGCCGTCGCTATCAACGCCTCGGCAACGCCCGGCGCCACTGCGCCAATGTTGCCGGAACCCTTTGTCGCAATGCCGAGAAACGCCTCGATGATTCCGAGCACCGTGCCAAGCAATCCGATCAGCGGGCTCACCGATCCTATTGTAGCGAGCGTCGGGACGAAGCGGCCAAGCTGGTCACGCATCGCGCCGCTCTCGGAGTCCAGCACCTGCCTGAGAGCCTCGACCTGTGACGCGCTCAGCCGCGCGCGACGCTCGCCGGTTGCTGCGAGCGCAGGCGTCGTCTCCGTGATGAAGCGCACAGCGCGAATCATCACTCCCTTTTGCGGGCTTTGCGGAGCACGCTCCGACATCTCCGCGGCTTCATCGAGCGTATGGGCGCGTTCGAACCGATCTACAAACTCGCGACCGTTACGCTCGGCCCGCTTGAATTCGACCCACTTCGCAATCATCACCGTCCAACTGATAAGCGAGAGCAACACAAGTACGCCGAGCACAAATTTCGTCGCGCCACTGGATGCGGTGATCAGCTCCATCGGCGATGAAGGAATCGCCGCGCCTATCTGGAGAAGGATGTTGGTTCTCACGCTGGCTCGGTCGCGCGCTGCGCTTCCGACCACGCATACGTCTTCGCCAATCCTTCGGAGAGCGAAACCTGTGGCTCCCACCCAAGTAGCGTCTGTGCCTTGGTTGCATCGAGAAAGCTTTCCTGCTGTTCGCCCGGGCGCCTGGGCGCGAAGGCGATCTCGGCATTGCTTCCCGCCGACTCCTGCAGCAATCGAGCGAGGTCAACGACAGAAGTCCCTATTCCAGTTCCGACATTGAACGCGCGAGCATCCAGGCGCTCTGCCGGAGGGATCGGGCGCGTAGCCCCGCAGAAAACGGCGCGGGCGACGTCGCCAACGTACACATAATCCCGGGTCTGAAGTCCGTCCCCGAATATCGTCAACGGTTGACCCGCGAGGATGCGCGTGCAGAAAATCGCGACGACTCCCGCTTCACCATGTGGATCCTGACGCGGTCCATATACGTTGCCGAAGCGCATGGCAACATGTTCGATTCCGTGGACTCTTCCATAGTACGAGAGATAATACTCGGAGGCGAGCTTCGATATCGCGTACGGAGATTCCGGATCCTTCGGGAATATCTCGACGTTGGGCGGAGCATTGAAATCTCCGTAGATCGCGCCACCGGTGGAGGTGAAAGCCACGCGTGTGCGGGTTCCGCTCTGCCTGATCGCCTCGAGCAGGTTCAGTGTGCCTAGGATATTCGTCGTCGCATCGAAAACCGGGTCGGCCACACTCTTTCTGACATCGATCTGTGCCGCGAGGTGAACAAGCACATCGAATTTCCCTTCGCGAACTACACGCGCGGCATCAGCAGACGTGACGCCCACTTCGTGGAGCTTCGCCCGCAAAGGTACGTTGGCCCGATTCCCGGTGGACAGATCGTCAACGATCTCGACTGCATATCCCTCCTCGAGAAACAGGTCGGCCACATGCGATCCAATGAATCCGGCCCCGCCCGTGATCAGCGCCTTCGGACTCACGATTGCGACTCCCGATCGAACACTTTGCTTTCACCGTCGCGCTCGAGCGCGAAGAGATACCGTGCTACGTCAACCACTCCGAGCCCCCTGCCGTTTGCCGCCGCGGCGCGCAGACGCACGCTCGGCTCGTGAAGAAACTTGTTCATGAGAGAGCGGGAGAACGTGTCCACCGCCTCCCTCTGCTGGGGCGACAACCCATCGATTCTACGCAACGCCACCGCCAGTTCCTCCGCTCGAACACGCTCCATTTGTGCGCGAAACTCAGTCACGACGGGCACCGCGGCGAGGCCCGCCAGCCACTGCCAGTACTTCTCCACCTCGCCACCGATAATCCGCTCAGCCGCCGGTACATCCTCCTGCCGACGCTCGAGATTCGCCGCAGCGGCGGACCGAAGGTCATCGAGGTCATATAGAAAGACATTCTCCAGGTCGCCAACGTTTGCTTCGACATCCCGTGGCAGCGCGATATCGAGAATGCACAGGGGACGGTCGCGACGCGCAGCAATCGCCGGCGCCACGTGCTCCGCAGTCACTATCGCATGCGGCGAAGAGGTCGAGCAGACGAGTACGTCTACGGTATGAAGGCTGCTCCAGCACTCATCGTAATGCATCGCGACGGCACCGTGCTGGCGCGCGAGAGATTCCGCGCGATCGTAGGTCCGGTTTGCTACTATGCCGACCCGAACGCCTTCTTTCATCAGACATTCAAGCGCCATGGCGGCGACGTCGCCGGCTCCCAGCACCATCGCGCGCCTGCCCTCGAGGGAGCCAAATATTTTCCTCGCGAGCTGCACTGCCGACGAGCTGACTGAACCCGCGCCCCGGCCTATACCGGTCTCCGCCCGCGCGCGTGAACCAACCAGTTGCGCGTACTGGAAGAGCCGGTTCAGTGCGGCTCCCGACGTCTCGCGCGAGCTCTCCCATGCATCGCGCACCTGTCCCAGAATCTGCGATTCGCCGAGTATCATGGAGTCGAGGCCGGATGCAACGCGGAAGAGATGCTCGACCGCTTCACGATCGTGCCGCACATAAAGGTAACGCGACACATCTTCGCCCAGCCGGGCGGAAAACTGTTCTCGAACAAGCGCTACCGACTCGTTACCTGTATCTACGAGATACACCTCCGTTCGATTGCATGTGGATACGACTACCGCTTCGCTAATCGACCCGCCAGTTCGCAGTGCGTGCAGCAACGGCACGCGCTCATTCGCCGGGAACGCGAGCTTCTCGCGGATCTCGATTGGGGCCGTCCGGTAATTGACGCCGATGAGAATCAGCGGCACAGGCCTAGTGCCTCCAGTAGCGCGCCGCTTTCGACGCGCCCGCAGAAATCGTCGCCGACAAGCGACTCGTTGACGATTGCCCACTCTTCCGATCCGTTTCTGGCAAGCATGGCGGACCGCACTTCTGTGCATGCAGATATCGCAGTGGCGTATCGGTCATCGAATCTGCTCGCGATGGCATCTCGAATACTTCCCGCCGCTTTCGGAAGGCTCCCAGCGCTCACACCAATCGCCAATGTCCCCGCCCGATGCACCGCCATCGACGTGAAGTTGCCTCGTGAGGGCGCGCTGGCGACGCTCACAAGCAGGTGCAGCGCGCGAGCGTCATCCGCTACCTGCAAATCGATGTCGGTACCCGTCGCCGCGATTACAATCTCGACGCCCGCGAGATCCACACTGCCCATATAAACGCGCGACTCGATCGAGAGTCGGTCGCTTGAGGATGCGGCCGCGGCGAGTTCGCCCGTCACCTCGGGTGAGATGACCCGCACGGTCGCGCCCGCGTCGTGCAACGCGAGCGCCTTGCGGGTTCCGACCTTGCCTCCGCCTATTACGACAGCAGCGATGCTGTCGCAGGTCAAGGCGATTGGTAGCGCGCTCAGAGGAACTGCCCTCTGTCCAGCGAAACAGCGCGGAACACGACGTACAAAGCGATCACGCCCGCAAACGTGACGGTTGACATCACAGCGGCGCGCCGCGCCTGAAGCCCCCGCATGATCCGGCCGAGCGCGAGCGCTCCAATGCAGACCCAGGCGCCGAGGCCCCAGATCAACTGCGGTAGCACCAGTGTGCGGTAGGCGATCGAATACGCAGCCGCAAGCGCCAACCCCGTCGTCAGGCCGAGAAAGCCGACAATGGAAGCGTAATGATTGACTCGGTCGAGAGTGTCGAGCGGCGGAAAAAATCTGAAAATTGCGCCGAATCGGGCCGACTTCAGCTCGCGCCTCGCGATGAGGTACATCGTGCCGGCCGCGGCCGCGGTGGCGAACGCCGCCATTCCAGCAAAGCTCAGAACGATGTGCATGACTAGCCAGACTGCCTGCGTGCCCTGCGGGTCGAGGAGGGGGCGAAGTCCGGAAATGTTGGCTGCGGTAGTAACCAGGGCGGCGAGCGGAGCCGCGAAAAGGGCAAGGCTGACTTCTCGCGCAAACGCTTCGACGAGGAGGAGCGCAATGGCCAGCACGAACCCGGCAAAACTCAGCGCCGGGCCAAGGCCCGTCAGCGACCCCGAGCCGCTGGCGCGGGCGAAGGCGAATAGCGCGAAGGCGTGCGACGCGAGACCGATTGCGAGCGCGCCAATTACACCATTCACGGGAGCGGCAACGCGCCTCGCGAAGGGCAGCGCGGCGAGCGCAGCTGCCGCGATGTAGAAAGAGATTGCGACGAAGTGGGCGATCACGATCATGATCGCCCTTAATTTAATCGCCGACCGGGGTTAGTCGTTACCCATTTGCCCGATCGCGTCTCAAGGTGCGCGCGCGCTCAGCCTCGCAGTCATGCCCAGCCAGATTTTCGGCTGCTCCTGATCGACGATGATCGCCGTTACGCCGAAGGGTGTGACCCGAACTACTTCCGCTATCGCGGCCGGAACCGGCGGTGCCGGATATCGAGGGTCGATGGTGTCATCGATCAGTGTAAACTGATCGCCAACGCGGACTCCGTTGGCTGCCCTCGCCGTGAGAATCACGTAGCTCTGGATGGAAGGAAGCACGGGATCGCCCGCGATATAGATGACCTCCTCCGCCGGGCCTGGCGGAACTCGTACAGCGGTCCCGACACTCGGCTGAAGATCATTGAGCGCCATCACCGATTGATCGAGCCGGATCTCGGCGAACTGTCGGAGGATGCGCGCCAGGGCTGGCTGCCCCGGTTGGGTCGATTCGATGCGCAGCACGCCCGTCGGAATCACGAGCTGGCTGGACGAACTGATTTCGGGTCCGAGCCGATACGACAGTAGAATGTCCCCGGCTCTGGCGGAGCTCGACGACGGCAATTCGACGAAGATGCGGTCTCTCAACTGAAAACGGCGCTCACCCGCCGGCGTCCGAATACCGGGACGATCGTAGGAACCAGAGAGCCTTCCGGACCCTCGGGGTCCGCCAATACGATCTCCGAATGGCGCGGCCTCGATTTCGCCGCGGGGGACGCCAGCAGAAGCGCCGCGCCCGAGAACTTCGCCGTTGGACCCGATCCGATCGGAGGCTAGTCCCAGCTTCTGGTTCGAGAATACAGTCAGATCGGACTTTGGCGCGGGCTTAGTCGCAATTCGAGCCAGTACTTCCGGCTTCACTTCGCTTGACGGAATTCGAATAGTTTCGCCGGGATAGATCCAGTGCGGGTTCTCGACAATGTCCGTGTTACGCTGGAATACATCGGGCCATCTGAATGGATCCTTCAGATATTCCTTCGCGAGGTCCCATAGAGTGTCGCCTTTCTTGACGACGTGCGTGACCTCGTCCGGGCCAGCGGAGACCGGGGTCAGGGTCGGCCCCGGTTTCTCGCCCGTGGCCAGCGAGGCCTCGGTTACCGGCTTTTGTGCCGCCGGTTTAGTCGGCGCCGGCTTTGTCGGTGCAGGGTTCTGGGCCGCGGCAACGCTTGCTGCAGACGCGAGCGCTAAGAGGCCGGCTGAGAGCAACACTTTGCGCGTGATGCCGCGCGAGATTGCGAAGTGAAAGACCTGCATCGGGTAGCTCCGCGAGGATCTGGATGGCCGGGCCGGACTGCAAATCCGATCCGTCGCCTGCTGACACGCGTCAACGTGGCGAGATATTCGTCGCTAGCTAGACTGGTTGCACGCTCAAAGCGTCACGGAAATGAGGCGGGCGCAAGCGATTTCTCGCCCGCGCCCGCACCTGTTTCACGTTTGCGCGCCCTGCTCTCTGCAGCTTTCCGCAGCCCTAGAAAGGCAGGTCGTCATCCTGATCCTCGAGCGGCGCCGGGAAATCTTCGAAGGTGTTCTCGCTCGCCGCCGGCCGTGCGCCACTTCGGGCCGGTGCGCGTGACCGAGAGCCGTCCGAATCGGAATCAGAGTCGCCACCCCGGCCCCCGCTGCCAAGCAGCATGAGTTCGCGCACCTTGATCTCGGTGGTGTACCGGGTCTGGCCTTCCTTGTCCTTGTACTGCCCGTACTCGATGGAACCTTCGACGAAAACCCGCTCGCCCTTGCGGCAGTATTTCTCGACGATGTCGGCGAGGCCCATTCCTGTGCCCTTGCCGTTCCATGCGACGCAGCGGTGCCATTCCGTTTTCTCCTGCTTCTCGCCGCCCGGCGAGTTCCACGACCTGCTCGTCGCCAGCGAGAACGTCGCGACCTTGCTTCCGCCTGTGGTGGTCCGGATCTCGGGTTCGTTTCCGAGATTTCCGATCAGCGTCACCTTGTTAACACTCCGACTCACGTTGCCTCCCGGCGAGGATTGTTGCGCTCGCGTTCAATTGTAAACCGGTACGGCGACACCGCGCACACCGGACATTCCATCAGTCATCATTGCAGCGCACGGCGGAGAACCAGCGCGTCCTCCACCGGCATGCGATAGTAGCCGCGCCGCCTCGAAAGCTCCTCGAAGCCACGCGAACGGTACAGCTTTCTCGCAGCCTCGTTGGATTCCCGCACCTCGAGAAAAACCGCGACCGCTCCACGCTCCTTCACTTCCGCGAGGGCGGCGTCGAGCAACAACCCACCGACACCGTGCCCGCGGAACTCGGGATCTACAGCAATATTCAGTATTTCCGACTCGTCGAGCACGGTGAGAGCCACCGCGTAACCAAGGACCGCCTTCTGTCCGACGTCGGCGGCGACAAGAAAGATAGTCGGAGGCGAATCGAGCACAGAGCGGAACTCCGACGCGCCCCAGGGGTCGGCGAACGAGGCCTTTTCAATCGCCCAAACCCGTGCGAGATCGGACACCCCGGCTTCCCGCACCACTTTGCCCTGCGGCTCCTGCGGGGTGACTTCACCAGTTGCCAAAGGCACCGTCATCCTCCAACGGAAAGCGGACGCCCGTGAACCGCTTCCCACCTGACTTGCGCCTCGGCCAGCCGGCCATAGGCGGGCTCCCAGGTGTTCAGGTCGCATGGCCCTCTTGCAACGACTTCGGCAAGCACGCGGGCGACGCCCCGCGCGTGAGGTGCCCAGTCGGGCGAAACCAGCGGCCCAACAACAGTGCCCCTTTCTGCCGGCGATAACGATGCTTCGTCGACGAGCGTCGGCTTGCCCATTGGTGTTATCGCACCGTCCGCCGAAACTTCGAATGGCGCAACGAACACTTCCCCGCGCATCGCAGGCAGTGCGGCAAGCCAAAGACCAGACGCTGCCGGTTTTCCCGCAACGATCAACAATAGTGACGACACGGCGAACAACGGAATCCCAACCCCGGCAGCGATTCCCTTGGCGATCGACGCCGCGATGCGGAGGCTTGTGAAACTTCCCGGCCCTTCGCCGCAAACGACACGAGCGAGATCTCGCGGCGCGATACCGGCGTCATCGAGACAACCCGCAACCATCGGCATGAAATTCTCTTCCCTGCCACCCCTTCCCGGCTTGGGCACATCCGCCAGGGCGCGCTCGGCGATCACGACCCCGTCGCGGATGACGGCGACGCTGCCCGCATACGTTGACCCGTCGAGTGCGAGCGTCAGGCCGGCGCTCATCCGGCGAGGAGTATTCGGCGCGACGCGTCGCCGGGTGAATAACCGAGGTCGATGTGCAGGTTGTCAGCAGGCATCGAGTCTCCCGCGCGTTCGGGCCACTCGACAATCACAAGGGCTCGCTCAGAGAGAATGTCGTCCCAGCCGATGTTGGTGAGTTGTGACTCTTTGTCGAGCCGGTAAAGATCGATGTGATACACTGCTGATTTAGGGCCGTCGTACCTGTGGACCAGCGCATATGTGGGGCTGGTGACAGGTTCGGCGACGCCGTAGCCGCGGCAAATCGACTGGGCGAGTGTTGTCTTGCCGGCCCCGAGGTCGCCGGTAAGCGAAATAACGAGCGGAGGCTCGATCGATTCGCCCAGCTTTTCTCCCCATTGCTTCAGTTCGCTCTCATCGAGAGTGAGATGCCCGGTTGCCGCCAGCGGCGGAACCACATGCCTGTGGGTATGCACTAGCGCTCCACCCTGATTCCCGAGAGCGATCCACGAAGCCGGTTCCGTCCCCCGTCTACCTTTGCGCGAATCTCGAACAACTGGTCGCGAAGACGCGCCGCAGTCTCGAAGTCGAGATTCGCCGCCGCATCCTTCATCTCCTTCTCCAGTTGCGGAATCAGCACTGCGGGATCCTTGCCTTTGTAGGTCGGGGAAGCTTCGGCAACGCGTCGCGCCTGCTCCTCGTTCCGCGCGTCACTTCCCTCGCGAGCGTCGGCAACACGTGTGATGAAGCGCACCTGCTCCGTGCTCTTGACCACCGAGTGCGGAATGATGCCGTGCTCGATATTGTGCGCGCGTTGGGTTTCGCGGCGACGCTTCGTCTCGTCCATCGCGCGCGCCATCGAGCCCGTGATGCGATCTGCGTAAAAGATCGCGCGCCCGTTCACGTGCCTCGCCGCCCGGCCAACTGTCTGGATCAGCGACCGATCGCTGCGGAGAAATCCTTCCTGGTCAGCATCGAGAATCGCGACGAGTGATACCTCGGGAAGATCGAGCCCTTCGCGCAGAAGATTGATGCCAATCAGCACGTCGAACTCTCCGAGTCGCAGGCCGCGCACGATCTCCATTCGTTCGATGGCATCTATATCGGAGTGCATGTAGCGAACACGTACTCCCATCTGCTGGAGATAGTCCGTCAAATCTTCCGACATACGCTTGGTGAGCGTCGTCACGAGAACGCGCTCGCCCTTCTTCTCGCGAATGCGGATTTCGTTGAGAAGATCATCGACCTGGCCCCTCACCGGCCTGATATCGATTTCCGGATCCACGAGCCCCGTTGGACGGATTATCTGCTCGACGACTACTCCCTCCGACAGTCGCAGCTCGATCTCTCCCGGCGTCGCCGAGACGTTGATCGCGCGGGGAGTGAGCGAGAGAAATTCGTCGAACATCAGGGGCCGGTTGTCGAGCGCGCTCGGGAGGCGGAAACCGTAATCTACGAGAGTGAGCTTCCGCGCCCGGTCGCCGTTGAACATTCCACCGATCTGCGGCAGCGTGACGTGCGACTCGTCGATCACCACGAGGAAATCCTCAGGAAAATAGTCGAAGAGGCACGCCGGCCTTTCGCCCGTGGTGCGGCCCGAGAGATGACGCGAATAATTTTCGATGCCAGCGCACGTCCCGATCTCGAGCATCATCTCGATATCGAAGTGCGTGCGTGATTCGAGACGCTGCGCCTCGAGCAGCTTGCCCGTCGAGCGCAGCTCGCCAAGGCGCTCTCCAAGCTCTGCCTTGATGAGATCGACTGCGCGGTGAATCGTTGGCCGCGACGTGACGAAATGCTTGGCCGGATAGATCGCGGCCTTTTCGAGGTCGGCGATCACTTCGCCGGTGAGCGGATTGATCTTGGAGACGCGCTCGATCTCGTCCCCCCACATCTCGATCCGAACGCCCTGCTCTTCGTAGGCAGGGAGAATTTCCACCGTATCGCCGCGCACGCGAAACGTTGAGCGGTCGAACATCACGTCGTTGCGCGAGTACTGGATCTTCACAAGCGAGCGAAGAATCTCGTCCCGCGGAATTCGCTGACCTTTCGCCAGCGTAAGCATCTGCTCGCGGTAGCTGCGCGGATCGCCGAGTCCGTAGATCGCGGAAACAGTGGCGACGATGATAACGTCCTCACGTTCCATGAGACTCGATGTGGCACGAAGTCTCAGCCGGTCGATGTCCTCGTTGATTGACGCGACCTTCTCGATGTACGTGTCGGTGGTGGGAACGTACGCTTCGGGCTGGTAGTAGTCGTAGTAGGAGATGAAATACTCGACAGCGTTGTGCGGGAAGAAACCCTTGATCTCGCCGTAGAGCTGCGCTGCCAGTGTCTTGTTGTGCGAGAGGACGAGGGTCGGGCGGCCGAAATTGCGAATGACGTTGGCGATTGTCATCGTCTTTCCGGAGCCGGTCACACCAAGAAGGGTCTGAAACCGGTCTCCGCGCTCGAGGCCTCGGGTCAGCTCGGCGATCGCGTACGGCTGATCACCCGCCGGTTGGAACGGCGCCTGGAGGTTGAATTCTGCTTTAGCCACCCAGAAATATAATCAATTATCGGCGTTTGTTCGGGGGCAAATCAGATTGGCGCTCGGGTCCCATTCTCCAGCCGTCGATGACGCAGCAAGCCTAGTTGTCGCTCGCAAGCCTTTCCTTTCGCGTGACCTCGACAACCCCCTTCACTCGCCTGGCTGCCTTGAGCACCTTCTGGAGATGGGCGAGACTCTCGACCTCGACAGCAAGTGCACCTGTTACGTGTCCGTCGGCGCTGGTGAGATCGAAACTCCGGATGTCTGTATCGGTCGCCGACACCGCCGACGCCAGGTCTGCATACAGTCCGCGACGGTCAGTCGCGTCCAGCACCAGACGAACCATGAAGCGCTCACCCTCAAGCTCCTTCCAATCGATGTCCAGACGCCGCTCGGGCTCGAGGTCCAGCATCAGGAGGTTAGGGCAGTCGGCCCGATGGATGCTGACGCCACGCCCACGGGTCACATAGCCCACCACGGGATCTCCCGGAAGCGGTTGACAGCACTGCGCATAGCGCACCATCAACCCGTCTACACCCTGGATGCGCACGCCCTTGGGCGTTCCGCGCATCTTGTCCACGATCCAGTCGAGCGGGCCCGTCTTGGGAGGCGCCTGCGGCTCTGCATCCTCGGGATACAGGTGCTTCATCACCTGCATCACGCCAATGTCGCCCTGGCCCACTGACGCAATCAGGTGGTTGGCATCGGTCAGGCCCATCAACTCCGCGGCAATCTTGAGCTGGCCATCGTCAGGCTTGGTAAGCCGCCGCCGCTTGACCTCGCGCATCAGTATCTCGCGCCCAAGTTTCGCCGAAGTGCTCTGCTCCTCGATGCGCAGGCGCTGCCGAATCTTGTGACGCGCGCGCCCGGTTCGAACGTGCTGAAGCCAGTCGCGACTCGGTCGCGCATTTACATCGGTGACGATCTCTACGGTATCCGAGTTCTTCAGTTCACGAGCCAGTGTCGCCTGGCGTCCGTTGATTCGCGCGCCGCGCGCATGAAGTCCGACCTCGGTATGCACAGCGAATGCGAAGTCGATCGGAGTCGCGCCCTTGGGGAGCTGAATCACATCGCCCGTCGGGGTGAACACGAAAATCTCGTCCTGGTACAGATCGAGCTTCAGGAACTCGAGAAACTCGTCCGGCGTTTTCGCGTCGAGCTGCAGTTCCAGTACCTGACGGAACCAGTGCAGCGCGCGGTCGAGTTCATCGGCATTGCGCGCGTTCTCCTTGAACCGCCAATGCGCTGCGATTCCATACTCCGCCGTGCGATGCATCTCGCGCGTGCGAATCTGGATCTCGAACAACTGCTTGGCGGGGCCGAAGATAGTCGTGTGCAGCGATTGGTAACCGTTCGACTTCGGTTGCCCTACATAATCCTTGATGCGCTCCTGAAGGGGCGTGAACTTTTCGTGAATCACGCCGAGCGCGTGGTAGCAATCGGGCACGGTGTCTACGAGGACGCGGATCGCCATGAGGTCGTAGATCTCCTCGTATGGCTTGTCCCACTTGGTCATCTTCTTGTAGATGGACCACAGGTGCTTCGGGCGGCCGGTGACATCTACATTTGGAATGCCTGCGCTGCGCAGCAGATCCTGCAGCGGATCGGCAAGCGAGGATATCGTCACCTCGCGTTCCCCACGCCGTTTCGCCACGAGCTTGGCGAGGGACTTGTACTCTGGCGTCTCGATGTGCTTGAAGGCCAGATCCTCCAGCTCCCACCTGATGCGCGCCATTCCGAACCTGTGCGCGAGTGGCGCATAGAGATCGCGCGTCTCCTGCGCAATCCGCCGCCTTTTCTCGGACGGCAGATATTCCAGCGTTCGCATGTTATGCAGCCGGTCGGCGAGCTTGATGAGAATCACGCGCGCGTCCTTGGCGATCGACAGGAGGAGCTTGCGGTAATTCTCGACTTGCCGCTCCTGCGAGGAGTTGAGCGGCAGGTGCCCGATCTTCGTCAGCCCATCGACGATCTGCGCGATCTCGATTCCGAAATGAGATTCGATCTCGGCGACAGAGACGTTGGTGTCTTCGACGACATCGTGGATCAGACCACTCGCGACGGTGACTGTGTCGAGCTGAAGATCGGCAAGAATCTTCGCGACTTCGACGCAGTGCGACACGAAGTTCTCGCCCGAGAGGCGCTTCTGGCCGAGGTGCGCGGTTTCGCTGAAACGATAGGCGCGCAGAAGCAGCTCGGGATCGAGCCGCTCCGGCAACGGCGAGCCGTCGTCGTTCCAACCTGGGATTACCGCATGCGATTCGATCGCAGTCAAAGCAGTCCTGCCTCCGCGAAGCTCAGATAGCGCCCTCTTCCAATAATAATGTGGTCTTGCACAGGTATGTCGAGTAGCCGGCCCGCCTGCACCAGTTGTTCTGTTGTGATCCTGTCGTCTGGCGAGGGCGTGGGATCTCCGCTCGGATGATTATGAACGAGGATGATAGCCGCCGCATTCTCGGCAATCGCTTCCCTGAACACCTCCCTCGGATGCACGAGCGACGAGTTGAGCAATCCGCGGGTTACCGTGATGTCGCGCTCGAGCCGGTGCTGGGAATCGAGCACTGCAACGTGGAACTCTTCGACTGGAAGATCCTGGAGGCGCTGGCCGAAAATTTCATGAATGTCGCGCGGGCCGCGCACGGGAATCCCGTCTTCCCGCTCCTCCGATGCCATGCGGCGACCAAGCTCGAGCGCTGCGTGGATAGCGACGGCACGGGCGTTTCCCACTCCATTCAGTGACGTAAGCGCCGCGACGGGTTGTGACGACAGTCGCCTGAGCGAGCCGTGCGCGCTGGCCAGGATTTCGTGGCCGATGCGCATGGCGGAATTTCCCTGCGAACCGCTGCCGAGGAGGATAGCGAGAAGCTCCGAGGAGCTAAGCGCGCGGGCTCCGTGGGATTTCAGTCGTTCGCGGGGGCGCTCACCATTGGGAAGCTCGCGGATGGTCGAGGGCATTGAGACTCCATTGTTTGGGTCTCTACCCCTAACGGTCGGAGGGCGGCGACCGCGCACCGTTGTAGTGCAGTGGCAAGCGGGATCGTGCGATCGCGCTAGTCTCTCGCTGAGTGCTGGCAACAACAAAACTGAGAAAGGCTCGGAGCTAACAGACTCGACGCTGCAAGGACCAAAGCTTTACTCCGTGTCAGCGATCCGTAGTCCGAGCGGCTCGAGGCGGCGAAAGTCCCGGACGTTGCCGGTGGCGAGCTCCGCACCGGACTCGATTGCAACAGCAGCGATCATGCAGTCAATAAGGAACCCGCGGCGCCGACCCGATTCGTTGAACAGCATTGCCGCTACGGTGGCCTGGGCCGCGCCAAACGCAACGGGCTCACCGAGGAGTTCGGCGGCGATGTCCATTCCTGTGGGCGCCAATGGACCGCAAAGAAATTCAGTCCAGGCCAGCGTGCTGGTGGCTATCTCCTCCCCCTTTTCGATCCACAAACGCAGAAAAGCGTCCTCGTCCGACTCTCTGACCAGCGCGCGAATGAGAAAGCTTGTGTCGAGGTGAATCACCGGTGAGCGGATGGCTTTCGGGCGGCGAGCCGCTCGGCGCGCACTGCTCGCTCCCACTTGACGGCCTCGTCCGGGCTGAGCTGGGCAGACTTCTGCAGGCGATCGAGTGCGGAGAGTCGTGCATCCTCAGTGTCGGGTGGCGCAGGCAGTGACGCCGTGGCGCGAATGGCCCTTCGCAGAGCCTCCGACTTGGAAACACCCCACCGGCGGGAAACGCGCTCGAGGAGCCTGACGGTTTCGGGGTCGAGAGAATAGGTGGCTTTTATCATCGGTATGGCCATACTTTTAATTTATGGCCATACCCTTCAATGGACAAGGAGAAGCGACGAGCCCTCAGGCAGTAGCTCCGTGGCACTTCTTGAACTTCTTCCCTGACCCGCAAGGGCACGGATCATTGCGCCCAACCGTGCTCCAGTCCGCGGGCGCCGCGTTCTGCACCGGGTTCAACGATCGAACCCGCCCCGCCCCGGTAACGATCGGCTCCGCACGCACCGCCTGCTTCTTCGTCGACGGCTCCCCCGGCCCGATTTCCAGAACCTCCCCGGCCCCGTCTCCCTCAGAAACCTCATCCTCGGGGTACACCTCTTCCATCACGCCCATCGCATTGAATCGCCGCGTGGGCCCGCCACGAGGGGGCCGACCGTTGCCAGACCCGTCGCCATCACGAAACTGCTCCGCCGGCGGCTCGAACTGAATCTGCGCCCTCAGGAATCGCTCGGTGAACGTGTGGTAGATGTCGCTCATCAGGTCAACGAACATCGAGTACGCCTCGTGCTTGTACTCGATCAGCGGATCCTTCTGTCCCCACGACCGGTAATGGATCGCGTTCCGCAACTGGTCGAGATCGTACAGATGGTCCTTCCACTTCTCGTCCAGCACGTTCAACATCACGAGTGAAAGGAGCTGGCCACCAAACTCGCTCAGCCCTGTCAGCTTGTCATCGAACGCCTTCCTCGCCGCCTCTACCGCCGCTTCCTGCGCGGCGACAAGCGACGTCGGCTTCTCTGCCTCCTCCTCGTACGAGGCAACACTCAGCAGGTAGTGCATCAGAAGATCCTGCCTGAGAAGACCGAAATCCCAATCCTCTTCCTTGTCGAACGTCGCCAGCGAAGTTTCGACACGGCGCGAGACACCCTTCTCGATCATCTTCACCGCTTCGCCCTTCAGCTCCTCTCCGCCGTCGAGAGCGAACGAGCGCAGCGAGTAGATCACCTCGCGCTGCTGGTTCATCACATCATCGTACTCGAGCAATCGCTTGCGCGATTGAAAGTTCTGAAGCTCAACGCGCTTTTGCGCCTGCTCAATAGAACGCGTGATGAGCGGATGAGTCAGCATCTCGCCCTCCTCGGCACCCATGCGATCCATCAGCTTGGCGATCCTGTCACTGCCGAAGAGACGCATGAGGTCGTCTTCGAGAGAAAGGAAAAACTGCGTTGCTCCAGGATCCCCCTGCCGACCCGCGCGGCCGCGGAGCTGACGATCGATGCGCCGCGACTCATGGCGTTCCGACCCTATGATGTGAAGTCCGCCACACTCCTCGACCTCTACCGGCTTGTTCTCCGGATCCTTCACCACCGACGGCTTCGAAACGGTTACGCCTTCGCCCAGTTTGATGTCCGTACCGCGGCCCGCCATGTTGGTCGCAATCGTTACCGCGGCCGGCTGTCCCGCATTCGCGACGATTTCCGCCTCACGCTGATGATACTTCGCATTCAGCACGTTGTGCGTGATGCCCGCACGCTTGAACATGCGCGACAGAGTCTCGGAGACATCGACACTCACCGTTCCCACCAGCACGGGATAGCCGAGCTTGTGCAACCGCTCGGTCTCCTCGAGGATGGCGTTGTATTTCTCGCGCCGCGTCTTGTAGACGAGATCATGCCGGTCGTCGCGGATCACCGGACGATTCGTTGGAATGACGGACACGCCGAGCGTGTATATCTGCTGGAACTCCGTTTCTTCTGTCTCGGCCGTTCCGGTCATGCCCGCCAGCTTGGCGTACATGCGGAAGTAGTTCTGGATGGTGATGGTCGCCATCGTCTGCGTCTCACCCTTCACCTGAACACCTTCCTTTGCCTCCACCGCCTGGTGGAGGCCCTCCGACCACCGGCGCCCAGGCATCGTGCGGCCCGTGAACTCGTCAACTATCAGCACCTGGCCTTCCTGCACCACGTAGTTCACGTCGATCTCGTACAGCGAGTGCGCGCGAAGAAGTTGATGGACGATGTTGAGCTTCTCGCTCTTCCCGGCGTAGTCACGGTTGATCGTCGCACGCTGCTCGAGCTTCTCCTCGGGGGTCAGATCTTCGTCGTGATCGATGCGATGGACTTCCTGCGAGATGTCAGGCATCACGAACGCTTCATGGTCGTCGGGCGACATGAAGTCCACACCGCGATCGGTGAGGTGAACGGTGTGCCCCTTCTCGTCGAGAACGTAGAGGAGGTTCTCTTCTGTATCGCGGTACTGCTGCTTTGACGCGGGCAGCTTGCGATCGGCGAGGTGCTCGAGCTCTTTCTTCTGTACGAGCTGCTTGACGCCCGTCTCCTGCATACCCTTGAGGAGTCGCTTGTTTTTTGGCGAACCAAGCTGAGCCTGGTAGAACTTGAGCCCCGCCGTCTCTGTATCGCCCGCTTCGAGAGCACGCTCGGCCTCCGCAACCAGCGCGTTTGCGAGGTCGCTCTGCCGCTTCACCAGCCGCGCAACGGCCGCGTTGTGCATCGCGTACTCGGCGTCCGATTCATTACCCACCGGGCCGGAAATGATCAAAGGCGTCCGCGCCTCGTCGATCAGAACCGAGTCCACCTCGTCCACGATTGCGTAGACGTGGTTGCGCTGCACGCGCTGGTCGTTCGATACGACCATGTTGTCGCGCAGGTAGTCGAAACCGAATTCGTTGTTGGTGCCGTAGGTGATGTCGCACTCGTACGCGGCCCGTCGCTCGACCGTGCCAGGCTCCGTATCGTCAAGGCAGCCCACGGTGAGGCCGAGGTACTTGTAAACGTGCCCCATCCACTCCGAGTCGCGGCGGGCCAGATACGAATTGACCGTGATCAGGTGCGTACCCTTGCCCGTCAGCGCATTCAGGTAAAGTGGCAGCGTCGCGACGAGCGTCTTGCCCTCACCCGTGCCCATCTCGGCAATGCGGCCCATGTGAAGCTGTATGCCGCCCATCAGCTGCACGTCGTAGTGCACCATGTTCCACTGCATTTCCTGACCGGTAACCTTGACGGTCGATCCAAGCAGCCGGCGCGCGGCTTCCCGCACCGTAGCGAAAGCCTCGGGAAGTATCTCGTCGAGAATCTCGGCGGTCGCTTCGCGAAGCTCACCCTCGGCTCCACCGCGTCCATCGGCTCCACCCAGCGCGAGATCGATCTCCTCGCGCTCCGCAACGTCAGCGGTCGAGCGCTTCTGCTCCTTGAGCTCGGCGACACGAGCTTCGATTTCGCCGGTCGCCTCGCGGATTCGATCCCTGAATTTTTCGGTCTGCGACTGGAGATCCTCGTCGGAAACCGATTGAATCCGCTCGTATTCTTCGTTGATCGTATCGACGATCGGCTGAACGCGCTTCTTCTCGCGATCGTGCCGCGTGCCGAACACACCCGTCAACATCCCCTTTAACATTCCGGTTTCCTCTGTCTCCCTGACCGGCCCGTCAACGGGTAGTCGGGCCCCTGTATAGTTCTGCGGCGAAGATGTAGCGCTCCACCGATTCAGCCACGAATCCTCGTATCGATCTGCCCGCGGCGACGCGAGCCCGAATCTCCGACGCAGACACGTCCACCCGCCTGGTCGTCACAGCATTCACTCCCGGCCCTGCCACTTCATCTTCCTCAGAGCGCGTCAGCACTGCCAGATGCGCCAGCGCGAGAATCCGCTCCGGCCGCTTCCATGAATCCATGGTCCGAAAAGAGTCTGCACCCAGCAGCAGAGTCAGCTCCGCGCCCGGATGCAACAGCGTGAGCGCCTCGAGTGTGTCAACCGTGTAAGATAACCCACCGCGTTCCATTTCAATCGTGCTGACCTCGAAGCGCGTATCGCCTCCAAACGCCAGCCGGACCATGTCCAGGCGCTGCGAAGGTGTAGCTTCGGAAAGCTCCGCACCCTTCAGCGGATTGGCGTTTGCCGGGACGACCAGCAGGCGGTCGAGGCCCAGCGTTTCGTGCGCGTCAGACGCGGCGATCAAATGCCCCACGTGCGGCGGGTTGAACGACCCGCCGAGTACCCCGATGCGCAACCGCTACTGCGACGCGGCGGCGGCCGGCGCAGGCCCGCACGCGTCCCTCACACCCTTGTCGGATGGATACGCCTTGCGCATCCCGTCACACAGCTCGCGAGCATCGTCCTTGTAGTTGATTGCCGAGTACGCATCATGGAGCCGCAGGTACGCCTCGCGGGTTATCTTCGCCGAGGGGTGTAGCCGAATGACATCCTTGAAGTAGATGATCGCGGAATCGTAGGCCTTTCGCTTCAGGTAATGATACCCGGTAGAAAAATCCTTCTCGGCAAACCACTCATCGAGCTTCGCAAGCTGGACATTGGAACGCGGCAAGAGCGGCGAATCCGGATAAAGGCTTGAAAGCGTCTGATACTGAGTGATCGCGTTCTGGCCGTACTCGGCATCGAGCACCGGTTTGCGCCACATTTTCTGGTACGCGAGAGCCGACGCGAACAGTGCGTCGTCGGCCAGAGTATCCTGCGGCAGAAGCTCGTAGATCTTACTATACGATTTCGCCGCCAGCAGGTGGTCGCCACGCTTTTCCTGCGATTTCGCCAGATACAGGTAGGCGGTCGCGATTCGCGGATCCCTCGGGGAAAGCTCGGTCGTCAGCCGCTCGAACGCCCGCACGGCGTTCTCCCACCGCTTGCTGTCGTACTCGGCCATCGCTGCCTTGTACAGCGCGTCAGTGCTCCCGAATCCACCTGCGTTGAATACAGGTTTGCACCCCATCGCAACCACAACCGCCAGAACCAGCACACGAGTCATTTTCATGCGTATTCTCCTACCCGCTTCGATGCGGTGTGTTCGACTGCTCCCCGACCGATCGAGTAGTAGGTAAAGCCCAGGTCCTGCATCTTGACCGGATCGTAAAGGTTGCGTCCGTCTACTATCAGCGGCCGGTTGAGAGCGTCCTTCACGCGCGCGAAGTCGGGATGGCGATATTCGTTCCAGTCTGTCACGACAACCAGGGCATCCGCCCCGGCAAGAGCGTCATAATTTGTGTCCGCGTACCTGATGCTGTCTCCCAGCTTATGGCGGGCCTCGACCATCGACGCCGGGTCGTGCGCGCAGACAGTGGCTCCGGAATCGAGCAAATCGGCAATCAACGTCAGCGCAGGCGCGTCGCGCATGTCGTCCGTCTGCGGCTTGAAGGCCAGACCCCATACGGCGATGTGCATTCCAGTCAGGGCGTCCCCCAACGCATCGCGCAGCATCGTGCCGAGCCGCCGCTTCTGCGCCTGGTTGACCTCTTCGACCGACTTGAGAACCTTGAGCTCCATTCCCATATCGACGGCGGTGCGGACCAGTGCCTTCACGTCTTTCGGAAAACACGATCCGCCGTACCCGGGACCGGGAAAGAGAAATGACGGTCCAATTCGAGAATCGCTGCCAATTCCCCGCCGCACCATGTCCACGTTTGCGCCCACCAGTTCGCAAAGGTTGGCGATTTCGTTCATGAACGAGATGCGGGTCGCCAGCATTCCGTTTGCTGCGTACTTGGTCATCTCGGCAGAAGCGATATCCATGAAGATGATCGGCTTGCCAGTGCGCACGAACGGCGCGTAAATCTCGTTCATCAGGTCGCGGGCGAAGTCGCTGTCCACACCAAGCACGACTCGGTCAGGCTTCATGAAATCGTCAACCGCAGCACCCTCTTTCAGAAATTCGGGATTGCTGCACATGTGGAACGGAAACTTCGCTTCCTTGCGGATCTCGGCTGCTACTTTCTGTGCCGTTCCGACCGGCACAGTAGACTTGGTGACGATCACCATCTCGCGTTGCATGTGGCGGCCCACTGCTCTGGCGACGGCAAGCACGTGCTGGAGATCCGCCGAGCCGTCCTCGTCCGGCGGAGTTCCGACAGCGACGAACAGCACGTCGGCCGATGCGATCGCAGTCGCGATGTCGGTGGTGAACGTGAGTCGCCCGTCGCCCTGGTTGCGCTCTACCAGATTCTCGAGTCCGGGCTCGTAGATCGGAAGGATATTCTGCTTCAACCCCTCGATTTTCGATTCGACCACGTCTGCACAGACAACATCGTTGCCTGTCTCGGCCAGGCAGGCGCCCACAACAAGTCCGACGTATCCGGTACCGATAACTGA
>JBKJRW010000226.1:0-8479 GCA_046593165.1 Gemmatimonadaceae bacterium | reverse complement strand
GATCGACTGGGCAGGCATTCGCGCCGGCACCGCGGTGACCCCTGACTATGTGATTCCCCCGGACTCACCTCCGTCATTTGCGGACACGACCTTCTATCCCGTGATCTACATGAAGGGCAACGGAACCGTGGGAACTTCGCAGCTAAACAACGGGCGCGGCATGCTTATCGTTGAAGGAAATCTCGACACCGGCAGTGGCGCGACGTTCAACTGGAAGGGAATCGTGCTTGTTGGCGGAGACCTCACTGGAAACGGCAACAACTATATCCAGGGCGCGATAGTGAGCGCGCTCAACGCCAAGTTGGGCCAGAACGTACCGATCAATACTGTGAACGGCACGAAGCAGTACCAGTACAACTCGTGCGAGGTCGCCAAGGCCCTGATGGGATTGGGCGCGCTGGTCCCTCTGCCGAATACGTGGGTTGATAACTGGGTGGAGTACTAGACGGGTAGCGCGTACCCCGGTACCCGGTAACCGACAGCAGAGACCAGACACCAGAGACCAGGACTTCTTAGATTCCGGGGATGAAGATTCTCGTGATCGAAGACGATCCGACCGTGGGGCAGTTCGTCAAGCGCGGCCTCGAGCAGCACCGCTGGGGAGTTGACCTCGTCGCCGACGGGGACGAGGGTGAGCGGCTCGCGGCCGGCGGAACCTACGACCTCATCATTCTCGACATGCGCCTGCCCGGCAAGTCGGGACTTCAGGTTCTCAACGGTTTGCGGGCACGCGGCTTCGAGCGGCCCGTGCTCGTGCTCACCGCCCAGGACGCGATCGATGCAAAAGTAGAGACTCTTCGCGCCGGCGCCGACGACTATGTCACGAAGCCGTTTGCGTTCGAAGAACTTCTCGCACGCGTCGAAGCGCTGTCGCGCCGGCCGCGCGCTCTGGCGTCGCCGGCGCTGAAGGTCGCCGACCTCGAATTGCACCTCGACACGCGCGAGGTCGCGCGGGCGGGCGCTCCGATAGAGCTCACGCCCAAGGAATACACGGTGCTCGAATACCTGATGAGGCATGCCGGCCGCGTGATGAGCCGCACCCTTATCACTGAGTATGCCTGGGGCTATCACTTCGATCCCGGCACCAACATCGTCGACGTGGTGATCAATCACCTGCGGAAGAAGATCGACGCCAGCCACACGATCAAGCTGATTCATACAATTCGCGGCGTCGGCTACGTAATACGCGACGACGCTTCTTCGTCGCGGAGCTGACAGGGCATGGCGTCGACTCGCACGAACCTCACCGCGGCGTTCGTAGCGGGGCTCGTTGCGGTGACGGGCGCACTCGGTCTCACTTTCCTGATGGTTCGGAACGCATCGGTGTACGCGGACATCGCGCGTTCGGCGAGCACGGAGGTTGACCTCGCGGCAGGGCTCATCCTCGAGACCCGCGAGGGCTCGCAGCCTGTCGTGATCGGCCGCGACGCCGCGGCCGAGGCGCTGTCGATCACCACCCGGCTTGGCGCAATGCTGAACAATTTTCCGGGCTTCCTTGTCGTCCTGGACAATCGGGGTTCGGTGCTCTTTGAGTCTGTCGAGGTGCAGCGGCTCGGGAACGCCGACGCGGCGGTGCTCACGGAGCAGATCAGGAACCTTCCTGCGGGCGGTCCCGCCGGCCTCCTTTCGCTCGGCATTTCTGAGGAACGACTGCTGCTGGTAGCCAGAAATCTTTCGCGTTCTACCGCAAGTCTTGGAAAGGTCGTCGTAGGCGTGCCGACCAGCGAGGCGATGGCGCTGCCTCGCGAGTACCTGATTGGGCTTCTGGTGTTCGCGCCGCTCGTCATCATTGCTGCCGGCTGGGCTGCGTGGGCGATACTGGGGATTACATCCGAGCGCATCGGGAAAATCACGCATGATGTCGCGGCAATAAGCGACGGACGCAGTCTGCACCGCCGGCTCAACATCGAGGACGCAGGTCAGGAATTCGAAGAACTGGTCGCTACTCTCAACGCGATGATCGAGCGGCTCGAGACTTCGTTTCTCGGTCTGCGCCGCTTTACCGCCGATGCCAGCCACGAACTCAAGACTCCGCTTGCGGTTCTCCGGGCCGACGTCGAGCGCGCGATGAGCGAGCCGTCGCAGAGTGAGCGAATGGTGGCGCTCGAGGAAGCGCTGCATGAGACTACGCGGATGGCCGACCTCGTAGAGAGCCTGTTGACGCTCGCGAGGGCGGACGAGGGCAGGTTCGACATTCATCGCGAGCCCATCGAGCTCAAGCCGCTCGTCGAGGACGTGTACGAAACGGCTCTCATTCTTGGTGAAGGCGCGGGCGTGACGGTGAATCTTCCCTTTACCGCCGACGTCACGGTGATGGGAGACAGAACGCGGTTGCGCCAGCTTTTTCTCAATCTCGTAACGAACGCGATCAAGTACACACCCGCCGGCGGAAAGGTCGACATCGGACTCGGCCTTCATCCCGACAATGTCACGTTCGCTGTTCGCGATACCGGCATCGGCATCGCAGCCGCCGACGTTCCTTACATCTTTGAAAGGTTCTGGCGCGCGGACCGGGTGCGCTCACGAATGTCCGAGCGAGGTGGGTTCGGGCTGGGCCTCGCTATCAGTCAGTGGATTGCACAGGCGCACGGTGGCACGCTCACTGCATCGTCGAGGCTTGGACGGGGGAGCATGTTCACGGTCACGTTGCCGCTACCGAGGCCAGGCGCGCAAAGCTGAAACACGATGACCGTGGATTTCATTAATTCTTAATCTTTGCGCCATTACGCCGATCATTTCTGTCGGGTAGTCTACATATCACCAACCTTTGCTCGGTGATTTAATGTTCAATCAACTGATCGAGTCCAGACCGAAGAAACAGAAGATGGCGGGCGGAACCCTGTTCAGCCTCATCTTCCACGGGACGCTTGGCGTTGCTGCGGTAATAGCGACGGCATCGGCGGGTATTGCCGACGACAAGTCGAAGGCCGAGAAGATTCAGTTCGTGGAGATGAAGAAAGAGCCTCCCAAGCCGAAGGAGAAGGAGCCGCCCCCGCCTCCTCCCAAGGACGTCGTGATGAAGGCGCCGCCGCCGAAGGGATTCCAGGTGCTCCGTGCCCCCGTTGACATCCCGATCACGATCCCTGACATCGACCTTTCCAAGAAGGTCACCGACGAAGCCGACTTCAGCGGTAAGGGCGTCAAGGGCGGAATCGCGAAGGGAGTCGAGGGGGGAACCGCGATTGTAGATACCAATCAGACCTACTTCGAGTTTCAGGTGGAGAAGCCCGTCTCCCAGATTCCGGGTACAGGCTCGCCGCGCTATCCGGATGCGCTCCGGTCATCGGGAGTAGAAGGCGAAGTGCAGGCGCAGTTCGTAGTGAACGAGGATGGCAGGGCCGAAACGGGCACGTTCAAGGTGCTCAAGGCGACCAACGATTTGTTTAGCAGCGCGGTCCGTTCGGCGCTGCCAAATATGCGGTTCTACGCAGCCGAAGTCGGCGGCAAGAAAGTGAAGCAGCTCGTGCAGCAGAGCTTCCAGTTCAAGCTCGACAGATAACCCACACTCACTGGAGATACGGATACAATGCAACTCTCGCTTCTAGACCTTTGGAACCAGATGGGCGGCTTTGCCAAGGGCATCGTGTTCACCCTTCTCATCATGTCCGTGTGGTCGCTCTCGGTGAGCGTCAAGAAGTGGTGGGACCTGAGGCAGGCACAGAAGGAAACCCGTAAGTTCGCCCCCGAGTTCTCCCAGTTCCTCGAAGAAGACAACCTTGGCGAAGCCGTCACACTCGCCGAGAAGTACAAGAAGTCGCATGTTGCGCGTGTGCTTGGCGGTGCTCTGACGGAAATCAAGCCGCTCATTCAGGACGGCACGGTCACGGTCGGCGACATCAACTCCGCCGAGCGCGCAGTCGAGCGTGAGATGCTGATGACGATCACCGACCTCAAGCGCGGCCTGGGCATTCTCGCCACGGTTGGCGCGACGGCCCCGTTCGTCGGACTGCTGGGAACCACCATGGGAATCGTCAACGCGTTTGTGGGCATGGCCGCTTCCGGATCAGGCGGGCTCTCCGCGATCTCTGCCGGTGTCGCCGAGGCGCTGATTACGACGGCTTTCGGTCTCCTCGTGGCCATCCCGGCGGTGTGGGCATACAACTTCTTCCAGGTCAAGATCGACAACCTGACCGCGGAAATGACGTACACGTCGAAGGAAATGATCGACTACATGATCAAGAATGTTTCTGGCGAGTTCGGCCGTTCGCGCTTCACGCGTGAGTTCAACACCACGGCTTCAAGCGGATCCGCTCCGATCTCGAACTAAGCAGCGAGGTATTACGCATGTCCATGTCGACTGGATCGAGCGGAAATATCAAGGCAGAGCCCAACGTGACGCCGATGATCGACGTCATGTTGGTTCTCCTGATCATCTTCATGCTCGTAGTGCCGGCTATCAGCGCCGGTTTCCAGGCGATACCGCCCCAGGGCCAGAACCTCAAGCCGCATCCTGAAGAGGACCGCGACCAGGTTCTGGGCATCGATGCAAACGGGCAGTATTTCCTGAACAAGGCTCCGATTCCGAATGCGGAACTGGGGCAGCGCCTCAACGCGATCTACGAGAATCGCACCGAGGACAAGCTTCTTTACGTGAAGGCGCACAAGGACCTCGAGTATGGCAAGGTTCTCGACGCCCTGGACATCGCGGCTCGCAACAAGGTCGCGGTAACCGGCATGATTACCGACCAGTTGCCGGGCACGGTGTCGCTAATCGCCACTGACAACATGATGGGCGGATTACCGACGGGAGGGAAGAAGTAATGTCCATGTCAGCGAGTGGGGAGGGCACGCTCACGAACGAGATCAACGTGACACCGATGATCGACGTTCTGCTCGTGCTCCTCATCATCTTCATGCTGGTCGTTCCGATGTCCCGGAAGGCGATCGATCTTCAGCTCCCTGATCCCACGGAGCAGGAGTCGAGCTCGACTCCGCCGCCGCAAATTGTGCTCGAAGTTTTGCCCGGCGACCGATATCTGGTGAACAAGGAGCCTCTCACCAAGGCGGCCCTTCCGGCACGGCTAAAGGCGATCTACGACGGGCGACCCGAGAAGATCATCTTCGTGAAGGGAGATCCGAAGACGAAGTATTCTGACGTGATCTACGCGATGGACGTCTCCCGCGGTGCAGGGGTGAAGGTCATCGGAGTGTCACCGAAGGATCCGCCGTCGCAGTAGACAAACGCTACCGGCCTCCGGTCGGGGTACCGAGCAAGAGAGAGGGGCGGTGGAAGGAAATCGCCGCCTCTCTTTTTGCGCATGCGCTCATAATTCTTCTGATCCTTGTTCCGGCGGCGCGGAGCGGATTCGAGGGCGATCCTGCGGTTGGTGCCGGCGGGCCTGGCCCGGCCGGTGGAGGAGGCGGAGGCGATGGTGGAGCGAATCTGAGCGCGGGGCAGAGGGTGCAGTATGTTCGACTCAGGTCGACCGTTCCTGATGCCGCGGCTATTGTGGCTCCGCCACCCATTCCCGTTGAACCGCCGCGCCCGTCGGTCGCTGTTCCCGAGAAATCGGTTACCGCTCAGCCAGTGCCCGCGCCTTCCGCAATCGGAGCGGGAACGGCGGGTGCGGGCACAGCGGGCACTGCGGGGGCAGGTCCGGGTAGCGGCGGAGGTATCGGCTCGGGTATTGGAACCGGTACCGGCAGCGCGAACGGTCCCGGCACTGGGGGAGGACCGGGGACCAACTATCCGCCTACCCCGACACAATTTTTCCTGCCTCCCTTGCCGGCACCAGCATCGCTTCGCGGGTACCATCTCACGGCATTTTTCGACGTCGACGAAAAAGGGAACGCCAAGCTACTCGGCTTCAATCCTTCGAGGGATGGCGGTTACAACCGAAAGCTTCGCGATGTTTTGTTGGCACTGAGATTCAGGCCGGGTGTGCGACCGGACGGGACACCGGTGAGGGACACTGTCGATATTCAATTTATCTTTTGACGCCCGCGGCGCCCATGACAGCGGGTTCACAGGCGTTTCCACTGGCGTTTCCAATGTGCTGGCTTCGCCGCGTACTGTTGCGTAAATTGACCGGCTTGATCACCGGGTGGATCGACGGAGTCATAATTTCACTTCGCGGAGACTTTGGATGAGCAGCATGCCCGGGACCGCTGACGCGTCTGAGTCGGCAGGCAGCGCCGATAATTCTGTCAGCGGTGGCGAGTTTGTAAAAGCGCTGACGCTGACTGACGCCACAATGCTCGTCGCCGGTTCGATGATCGGGTCGGGAATCTTCATTGTCTCCGCCGATATTTCCCGAACCGTAGGATCGCCGCTGTGGTTGATGCTCGCGTGGCTTGCCGCCGGGGTCATCACCATTCTCGGCGCACTCGCTTACGGTGAACTCGCCGCGATGTATCCGCGCGCGGGCGGCCAGTACGTTTTTCTGCGCGAATCCATGGGTCCTCTCATGGGTTTCCTGTATGGATGGACGCTGTTCATCGTAATTCAGACGGGCACCATCGCCGCCGTTGCTGTCGCCTTCGGGAGATTTCTCGGAGTTCTCTGGCCAGCCATCACGCCCGACCGGTTCGCGTGGTTTCCTCAGTTCGACGTCACCACGCCGGGCGGTTTGATCGAAGTCGGGCTCACCCCGCAGCGGCTGATCGCGTTGATCTCCGTCTGGATACTGACATGGATCAACCTGCGCGGCGTGCGGGAGGGCAAGCTTGTACAGACGACGCTCACCATCGTCAAGACGGGCGCGCTGGCGCTACTCATCATTCTCGGGCTCACAGTTGGGCGCAATGCGGAAGCGATTGCGGCAAACTTCAGCGCGGGCAACTTCGTCGGCACCGTAGACGTCACGTCGGTGTTCATGATCGCGTTCGGCGCGTCTCTTGTCGGCTCACTCTTCTCGAGCGATGCGTGGAACAACGTGACGTTCGCCGCAGCCGAAGTGAAGAATCCTCAGCGCAATCTGCCGCTGGCCTTGTTGATGGGCACCGGGCTCGTGAGCGCACTCTACCTGCTCGCGAACATTGCCTATCTGAACGTGCTTCCGCTCGAAGGGGCAAAGGATGCTGCAACGGTGCTGGGCCGTGGCATTCAGTTCGCGACTCAGGACCGCGTGGGATCAGCTGCCGCCGAGGTGATATTCGGCGGAATCGGCGGGACGATAATGGCGTCGGCGATTCTCATTTCCACCTTCGGCTGCAACAACGGTCTGATACTCTCTGGCGCCCGCGTTTACTACGCGATGGCGAAGGACAAGCTCTTCTTCAAGCGCGCTGGCCAACTGAACAAGAATCATGTACCGGCGGCGGCGCTTGTCGTGCAGGCGATCTGGACGAGCCTCCTCTGTCTTACAGGCACGTATGGACAACTGCTCGACTACGTGATTTTTGCGGCGTTGATTTTCTACGCGCTGACGACGGTCGGCCTGTTTGTTCTCAGATCGAAGCGGCCGGACGCGGAGCGTCCGTATCGCGCGATCGGATATCCGGTTTTGCCCGCACTGTACATCGTGCTTGCGCTGACGGTTGCGATAGTCTTGCTGATTTCGGACAAGACGCGTGCGCAGGCCATGTCCGGGCTCGTGCTGGTCGCGCTCGGTATCCCGGTGTTTTACCTCTGGCGCAAGGCCGAAGCATAGGCCTGCGCGCCGTCGCGGAGATTTCCGCACCGCTTCACCGAAGTCCATGAAATGAGTCAATTGCAAGCGCGCCCGGCAGTCACGCCGTGGCGCCGATTACCCCCAGGAGAGCTTCAAATGATAGTTCGGATTTACCCGGTGTTTCGTCGTGCCGTACTGCCTGCCCTGGTGGCGGCGATGGCGCTTCTTGGCGGCAGCCTGACTGCCCGGCTGGCTCACGCGCAGGACGTTACCGCGCCCGGCGCGGTAGCGCCTGGTCAGGCTCAGCACCGCCCAGGTGGCGAAGCAAACCTCGTCATTCCCGATCTCGATTCGGTGTCCTTTCTCGGGATGCCCGGCTCTACACTGCTCATGCTTGGGCTCATCGTGTGCGCCGCGGGGCTTCTCTTCGGTCTGATCATCTACGGCCAACTGAAGAAGATGGTGGTGCACCGGTCGATGCTCGAGATATCGGAGTTGATCTACGAGACCTGCAAGACTTACCTCATTACGCAGGGCAAGTTCATCCTCATCCTCGAGCTGTTCATCGGCTTCATCATTCTGCTCTACTTCGGATTCCTGCTGAAGTTCGAGCCGTTGAAGGTGGCGATCATTCTCGGGTTCAGCCTTGTCGGAATTGCCGGTAGCTATGGTGTCGCGTGGTTCGGCATACGCGTGAACACGTTCGCCAATTCGCGCACGGCGTTCGCATCACTCAAGGGAAAGCCTTACCCGTGCTACGCAATACCGCTCAAGGCGGGAATGAGCATCGGCATGTTGCTGATTTCGGTCGAGCTGCTTCTCATGCTCTGCATTCTTCTCTTCATTCCGGGAGACTACGCCGGAGCATGCTTCATCGGCTTCGCGATCGGTGAATCCCTTGGCGCTGCGGCGTTGAGAATCGCCGG
>JBKJRW010000117.1:0-13783 GCA_046593165.1 Gemmatimonadaceae bacterium | reverse complement strand
TTCCGATTCGCGCCTTCCGCCCGGTTTTTTATCCCGAGCATCATCCCGCGCTCCATGATGAAGTGCGCCGGCTCGAATATCAGCAGTGCAGCCGGCGTAATAGCAATGCCCGGAACCGTGGGAACACCCGGCCCGCGCGTGCGAATGTGCATCCGCGTGACTTCAGGACCAATCGGCTCGAGGTGGAATGCGCCCCAATTCTCGAGAACCATCGCCCGCCCAGGCTCCATCGCGGTAATCTTCCAGCCGAGGTCGCGGCCGAGCAGGCCGCCAAGATACGATGGCTGAACGGCGCGCACGACGTCGCCAACGCGCCGCGCCTGCCATGCCGGCACGATAGTGCTGGAGTTCCTGATATCGGCTCCGAATGCGCGCTCCAGCCAGTCGTAGCTGTAAAACCCCGCGCGATCCTGACCGATCTGCACCAGCCACGGCCAGACGGAATCGACCGGCGCGTTGATCGTGACAGCGTGATCGATGCGGTAGTGCGATTCTCCCAGAGGAGGATCTCCGATCATCACCATCTGCCTCTCGGAACGGGTGCTTCCCCAGGACGAGTACCACGGCCTGAGAGCGATCACGGCGCCCGTGTATGCAATGAAGCCTACGAGGAGGAATCGAGTCACGCGACGGGGCCTCATAGTCGGGGCGTGCTCACCTGAGATGCGCGCGGTGACTATCGCAGCAGCAATGGCGACAAAGTCGGCCGCTATCCCGACGATGAACAACGGATGTCCGTAGAGCAGCAACAGCGTGAGCGAACTGAGAACCGCGATCGCTATGAAGAGACGCCACCTTCGATGCAGCGCTTCGATTCCCAGAAGCCCTGCGCCCGCGGCCATGAATCCCAGCGTCGCGCCCGCCCACAGAAACGTCACGAGCGCGTGTCCGCCGCTATCCGTCGCCCACATGCCGGCCGACGCATGCGCCAGACCATGCAACATGAGAAGAACGCCCGTCACCACACGCAGTGTTTTCATGTAAGTGGGGAGATGAATATCTCGAATTGAATGAGCACCTTGTCGCGGGTTTTCAGAATTCCGCCCCATGGCCGTGGCGGTTTGATTCCAAAGTCGGTCATCAGAATCGGCACTGTTCCACGCGCTCTGTGAGTTCCGTCGCTCAAGCGATCGCTCAACACGCTCATCGTCACGGTACGCTCGACGCCAGCGATAGTGAGCCGACCGGTCACTTCGACAGTGCGAAGGCCTGCGCCAGTGTCCGGCAGTTTGTCGAAGCTCGCCATGATGAAGCTCTCCGCAGGTGGCTTCGGCGCCTTCAGCGCGCGATACATCTCGGCCTCCATGTGCCGGTCGCCACACTTGAGGCTGCGTACCGGCACCTTCACCGCGACGCCGCGAACGGCGCGAGCTTCGAGTGGCTGTCGGCCCGAGCCGTCAGAATTTATCTCGATGCTCGCGTCCATTGTGGTCGCCTTGCACGTCCAGTCCCTCACGTTTGAGCTGCCCTCGAGCCACAACCGGCTGTCCGCGCGCACGGGAATGCGCGCGCCCGACGCGGCCGATCCGGCACGAGTCTGGGCCGCTACAGTCGGCTGACCATGGCCAACGCGAGAACCAGCGCTAGTCGTGACAGACAGGATCAGCAGAATAGTGAAGTATCGCACTTTTGGAAGAGTGACCTTGAGACAGGGGTTTCTCTGTCGGGGACAATTCGTCACCGGCGTGAGGGAAAGCCCTTCACGGTTCAGTTCTAGTATATGGCTCGACGGCGACGGCAGGGCTCCCCCACAAGGAATCCGCCGCCTGCCCCACTACGTAAGAGTGTGGCCCGTTAGTTTTCTGTTCCACCCCACCTCCCAGTTGCGGCAGCTGCATGCAGACTATCAGTCATTACGCGCTCCTCCTCGCAGGTTCGGCGCTTCTCGCCTCCTGCGCCATGAACGACGCTAAACCCGCCATTCCTCCGAGTGCGAGCACTCCTGCCATGGATCCGGTCCAGGTGATTGCCGTGGACTCCGCTACTCTTGCGGCGCCCACAACCCCCGACAGCATCAAGCCTGCGCCGATCACCGTTCCTTCAGTACCGGGACGCAACAAGCGCGACAGCCTCGCTCTCGTCTCGGCGATCCGTAGCGGAATGAAAGACACCCGCTGGCCTGTAAAGACTGCCGCGCCTCTCCCCGGATCGATCCTTCCTGGCAAACGGATAATCGCGTATTACGGCAATCCGCTTTCGAAGAGGATGGGCATACTTGGGGAGCTTCCTCCCGAACAGATGCTCGCCCGCCTGGATAAGGAGGTAGCTGCGTGGAACCGTGCAGACCCTTCGACGCCGGCACTGCCAGCGCTCCATCTTATAGTAGTGGTCGCACAGGGCGCTCCCGGTCGCGATGGCAAATACCGGCTCCGCATGCCGGATACGCTCGTCGAAAAAGTCTATTCCTGGGCACAGAAAAGAGACGCACTGCTCTTTCTCGACGTCCAGGTTGGATTGAGCACCGTTCAGGCGGAGATCCCACGCCTCGAGCAGTTCCTTAAACGACCCAATGTTCACCTGGGACTCGATCCCGAGTTTTCGATGAAGTCGGGCGACCCGCCGGGCCGAAAGATCGGCACGATGAGTTCCGCGGACATTAACTGGACGACGAACTATTTGTCGGGCCTCATCAAGGCAAACAATCTTCCGCCCAAGGTTCTGGTAGTGCATCGCTTCACGCGGAAAATGGTCACTGATACCAAGGGCATTCGCCTCGACCCGCGAGTTCAGATCGTAATAGACATGGATGGTTGGGGCGCACCGTGGCTCAAGTTCGATTCATATCGCGACTACGTGGTGGCCGAGCCGGTGCAGTTCACGGGGTTCAAGCTCTTCTATCACAACGATACGAAGAAAGGTGAGCCACTGCTCACTCCTGGTGAGCTGCTGAGAGTCAATCCGAAGCCGGCCTACATACAGTATCAGTAAGGGGTCAGCGTCCCGAAGATGCCCATCGCAACGCTCAATCCTGCAACTGGAGAATCGCTTCGGGTCTTCGATTCGCTTGAGAAGAATGAGATAGACGAGCGGTTAGCGAGGGCCGCGGAAGCATTCCGTATGCATCGTCTCTCGTCGTTCGAGAGCCGCGCGATCTCGATGCGGAAGGCAGGCAACATCCTGCTCGATGAGAAGGTGCGATTCGCCACGTTGATGACGCTGGAGATGGGAAAGCCCGTTACAGCGGCGATCGCGGAGGCAGAGAAGTGTGCTACCGCGTGCTTCTACTATGCCGACAATGCGGAGCGGTTGCTGGCGAGTTACGCGGTTCCTTCGTCCGGCGGCGAGGCGACGGTTCATTTTCAACCGCTCGGTCCCGTGCTTGCCGTGATGCCCTGGAATTTTCCGTTCTGGCAGGTGTTCCGTTTCGTTGCGCCGACGCTCATGGCCGGCAACGTCGGCCTTCTCAAGCATTCTTCCAATGTCCCGCAGTGCGCGCTGGCGATAGAAGACATTCTGCTTCGCGCCGGTTTTGTGGAAGGCGTGTTTCAGACGCTACTCGTCGGATCGGATGAAGTCCCGGCGATAATCGCCGACGCCCGCGTCGCAGCGGTGACGCTTACCGGGAGTGAGGGCGCCGGTCGTTCGGTTGCCGAAGCTGCGGGACGCGCGCTCAAGAAGACCGTGCTCGAGCTGGGCGGAAGCGATCCCTTCATCGTGATGCCGAGCGCGAATGTGGAGACCGCAGCGAAAACGGCGGTGAAGGCGCGGATGATCAACAACGGCCAGTCGTGCATCGCCGCCAAGCGGTTCATCGTGCATGAACAGGTCTACGACCGGTTCGTTGCACTGTTCGTTGAGGGAGTGAAGGCGATCAGGGTCGGAGATCCGATGGATGCCGCGACGGAGCTGGGACCGCTCGCAACATCAGGTATCCGGGATGAGCTCGAGGCGCAGGTGGAGAACACCCTGTCGATGGGTGCCCGTGCATTGTGCGGCGGCAAGCGCATCGAGCGGCCCGGCTATTTCTACGAGCCGACTGTTCTGGTCGACATTCCGGATGGTAGCCCCGCAAATAATGAAGAGTTGTTCGGTCCGGTTGCTTCGGTGTGGCGAGTGTCCGGCATCGACGAAGCCATCACGATCGCGAACGACACTCGCTTCGGACTCGGCTCGAGTGCATGGACAAGTGAACCTGCCGAGCGTGAGCGGTTCATCCGCGATATCGATGCGGGGATGGTATTTATCAATGGCATGGTCGCTTCCGAGGCGGGGCTTCCCTTCGGCGGGGTAAAAGCGTCGGGCTACGGACGAGAGCTTGGCGAGTTTGGAATTCGCGAGTTCGTCAACATCAAGGCGGTGAAACTGTCGCGAGAGGGCGGGGCGCCTGGTAGCACCGAATAGGATTACCGCTGTGACCAGTCACCAGCCATTCACGCGGTCCCATTCCGCAACAACCTCATCCCCACCATCGACCACGTAATACCGATCGTGCCCCGCAGCAGTGATGCACGCATGGTTGGGTGCGATACGCACTCTCGCCCCGACAAGAATCTCTTCAAAAGGCAGCGGCTCCGACCCGACAGCGACTCCATGCTCCTGATACGCCCGCTCTATCACGCAATCCCCATAGCGCGCGCGACCCGACAAATCCCACACTTCGCCATATCCCCTGTCATGCCTGGTCGCCTGCGTGCTTCTGTCCTTGGACAACGCCAAGCCCCCTGCATCCACCAGAAAACGATTCTCCATCGGGTATCTGCCGATCACCGACGCCAGCACGGTCAGAGCAATATCCTCCTTGCCGCACGAACCGATCTCAGCCTGCAGAAGATCCTGAAACATGTACACCCCCGGCCGACCCTCCGTTACACCATCGAGTCGCTCGGCATGAGTCATCGTCGGGGTCGAGCCCACCGAAACGACATCGCATCGCAGCCCCGCACCCCGCAAACGCTCCGCAGCCGCCACAACGGCCAGCCGCTCACGCTCGGCAACTTCCCTGACGCACTCGATACTACGGCACTCGTACGAATGCCCCGCATGTGTCATCACACCGGCGAGTTTAGACCCCAACGCCAACGCTACATCGAGCAGCACATCGCCAGATACTTCCACGCCCGCACGGCGATCGCCCGAATCGACTTCCACCAGCACGCGAAACGGCGCGACATGCCCGGCGATCGCGGCAGCCGCAACAGCATCGTCGCACACAAGTGTTACCGCTACACCCATCTCAATCAACTCGCCCGCGCGGTCGAGTTTCTGCGGCGGCAACGCGGCCGCCACCAGAATGTCGCGAAACCCGTGACCAGCGAAGTACTCCGCTTCGGCAAGAGTAGAGACTGTTATGCCGCCGACCTCGCCCTTCACAGCCATCCGCGCCACTGCGGCTGACTTGGCGGTCTTGAGATGGGGACGGAGCGCGATGCCATGACGCCTCACACTGGCGCTCATCCGCCGGACATTACGCTCGAGAATTCCCCGATCCAGAACCAGGCAGGGAGTCGGAAGATTCTCGAGTCGCATTGGTCTCTCCATCATCTCAATTGATCGTTCACTATCTGATCGGCCGACCCACAGTCCACGGCACGCCGGCGGCATCGAGAGCCGAGTTGAGCGCGGGCACCCGTGTAGTCAACAGCACATTCAGTTTCGCCGATTCGCGCGCAAGATCCTTCATCGCCACCTCAAGAGTCTCACGCTGCAACTGCGTCGGAGGCGATGTCACATCCCCAATCTCGCCGGCCACCCCATTCACACGATCCTGAATCGAAGGCCTGAATCGAGTCCTGTCATCGGCATCATTCGCTTCCCCGCCACCGCGAACAGCCTTGAGTATCTCATCGACTTCCTTGTCCAGCGCATTCGCCTGTTTCGAGAGACTGTCGGATCCCACGAGGTTCTTGAGAACATTCTTCACCTCGGTCATCTGATCCTTGAGCAGTTCGGCCGAACGCACGACGGCCTGCACCCTCGCCTGTTGGCCAGCTGTCCCAAGCCGCATCTCGTGCAGCGCGCGATACTCGACAGCCGATAGCTGCACGAGTGGATCTGGATTCACGACAAGCTGTGTTTCCAGCGTTGTCGCCACGATGCTGTCTTTACCGCTCAGCATGAGCCGCGCGGTGTACCTCCCGGGGAGCACGAACGATCCCTCCGGCTGGCCCCGGTTGCCCTGCGGCCGCGGGTTGAAATACGGCGCGGCCAGTCTCAGATCCCACACCGCACGGTGCAACCCCGGCTTCGCATTAACCGTGAGGTCACGAATGCGCTTGTTGGTAGAGTCGAAAATCGCGAGCGAGAGGGTGCGTCCCTTGGCCAGGCTGTCCTTCACGTAGTACGTGAGCCTGGCCCCGAACGGGGGATTCGGAGCGCTATACGACCGCTCGCCCAGAGACCCTGCACCACGCTGTCCGCCGGGGAACGAGCTGTTGTAGTTGAACAGCACCACCGGCTTCACGGGGAAGAGATGCATGCTCCCACTTCTGTCAGCCTCGGTCAACCGCTCGAGCGGCGTGATGTCGTCAATGATGTAGATGCCGCGCCCGTGCGTTCCAATAATCAGATCGTTCTCACGCGCATGTACCTTGATGTCGTGCACCGGTACTGTCGGAAGGTTGTACTGAAGTCGTGACCAGCTTCGCCCGCCGTTGCCCGAGTAGTACGCCCCGATCTCGTTACCGGCGAAGAGAAGCGATGGCGCTCTCGGATGCTCACGTATCACCTGAATCGACGACGCGGGGAGATTCGACGCGATCGACGTCCATGTCTTTCCATAGTCAGCGCTTCTCAGCACATATGGCTTGAAGTCGTTGCTACGATGTCCATCGAACGTCGCGTACACAGTTCCTTCGCCGTGCGCCGAAGCGACTACCCGGCTGACGTACGTCATGTCGGGCACACCAGGAAACTTCTCGACCTTCGTCCACGTCGCGCCACCGTCACGCGATACCTGTATCAAGCCATCGTCGGTCCCCACATACAGCAGTCCCTTTCTGATCGGCGACTCGTCCATCGTGCTGATGTTGCCGAAGTCCGCCGTCCCGGCGTGGCGCGCGACCGCATCCTTGGTCCACACCTTCCCCATCAGCGGCAACTTGTCGCGATCGAGAGCGCGAGTGAGATCCTTGCTCAGTGTTTCCCAACTGTCGCCGCGATTCGGACTTCTGAACAGATACTGGGCGCCGAAATACACAGTCTTGTGATCGTGCGGCGAGATTACAATCGGCACGCTCCAGTTGTACCGGAGCCTCTGTTCGCCGAACTTCGGCTGCGGCTGAATGCTCTTCTGTTCGCCGGTCTTCACATCGTACCGGATGATGCCGCCATTCTGCGATTCGGCGTATACAGTATTGGGATCGGTGGGGTCGATGGCCGAATAAAACCCATCGCCGCCGACTGTCACGAACCAGTCATTGTTCGTAATGCCCTGGCGGTTGCGCGTCTGACTCGGCCCCGCCCAACTGTTGTTGTCCTGCAGCCCGCCATACACATAGTAGAACGGAGTGCGGTTGTCGGTCTCGATCGCGTAGTACTGGGCGATAGGCAGATTGCTCACGAAATCCATCGTCTGTCCGCGATCGTGCGTGATGTACACGCCACCGTCGTTGCCTACGATGAAGTGATCGGGATCCGTTGGATCGATCCACATCGCGTGATAGTCAACGTGCGCCGATTGTCCGATTGCACGATTGGTCTGACCACCATCCTCAGATACGAACAGCGGAACACCGAGCTCATAGAGACGGTCGGGATTCTTTGGATCGACGCGAACCTGTGCCATGTACCACGGGAACTGGAAGTACGTGCCCTTTTTGGCCCAGCTGGCGCCGTAATCGTCTGAGCGGTAGACCTCGGTTGTCGTAGTCTCCAGCGTAGCATACACAGTGCGCGGCTGTGACCTGCTCACCGCGAGTCCAATCCGTCCGATGTCGCGTTTGGGCAGCCCCTCTGTGAGTTTCGTCCAGTTGTCGCCACCGTCGGTCGATTTGTATATGCCGCTCTCTGGCCCGCCGCCCACAAAGCTGTACGCCTTGCGCTGCCGCTGAAACGCCGCCGCATACATGATGCTCGGGTCAGTCGGATCCATTACAACGTCCGTCACTCCCGTATACGCGCTGATCTTGATCACGGCCTTCCACGTCTTTCCGCCGTCCGTCGTCTTGTACAGGCCACGCTCGCCACCGTCGGCCCAAAGGGGGCCAACCGCCGCCACGAAAACAATATTCGAATTGGATGGATGAACTACGATTCGCCCGATGTGTTGCGAGCTACGCAGACCCATGTGCTGCCACGTGCGGCCACCGTTCTCAGTTTTATAAACTCCATCACCCCACGACGAGCTGCGCTGGTTGTTCGACTCTCCCGTTCCAACCCAGAGGATTTCCGGATTGCCCGGCGCCAGCGCGATGTCGCCGATGGACGACGTGCTCTGGTTGTCGAATATCGGCTCCCACGTTGTGCCCGCGTTGTTCGACTTCCAGACCCCGCCCGATGCTGCCGCCGCATACACGAGCTTGCCGAGCCGATTCCCTATCCTCGACTCGGGGCCTTCGGCTACGGCGAGCGAAACCACACGCCCACTTGTCACTGCAGGGCCTATCGGCCGCCACGCGAATTCCGACAACATCGCCGAATCGTAGCTGGCCTGGTTGAAGGCGATTTTCGGCGCCGGCTTCTCTACCGCCTTCTTCGTAGACTGGGCAAATGTGGCGACCGGCGCTAACAAAACCGCCAGAGACAGGGACGCAAAGATTGAGTGGACTCTACCGTGTGACATGGCTACCGGGCGTGGGGTGATCTTGTAAACGCAGTTCCGCTTTCCGCTCAAGAACCTAACATTTGGTATCCCCCCTGCGTCAGATCATCGAGAGCGGATGCCCGACAAGTTGACCCAACCCACGCCAATGTCTCTGCCCCGGTTCAAACAAGCCGGGGAGATTGCTGGTGCCCCTCCCGGCCCAAGACCGCGTTATCCGGGCCAGTACATCGTCGAAATCGCGCGTAACCCGCTCGCGATGATGATCGCCATGAACCGCGATTATGGCGACATCGTTCATTGGAAAATCGGGCCTCAGCACATCTACCTCTTCAGCCATCCCGATTTGATTCGCGACGTTCTCGTCACCCACCAGAAAAACTTCCACAAGAGCCGGGGGCTCGAGCGGGCAAAACGACTGCTCGGCAATGGTCTACTGACGAGCGAGGGAGATTTTCATCTTCGCCAGCGGCGACTGGCACAACCGGCATTTCATCGACAGCGCATTGCCGCCTACGCAGGAACGATGGCAGACTATGCAGGTCGCACCAGCGCGCGATGGCGCGACGGTGACACACTGGACATGCACGCCGAGATGATGCGCCTCACACTGGGCGTTGTGTCGAAGACACTGTTTGATGCCGATGTCGATTCGGAAGCGGGCGAGATCGGCGACGCGCTGACCACTGCCTTCGAGTCGTTCAACCTGGCGATGTTGCCTTTTACCGAGCTGCTCGAGAAGCTGCCGCTGCCAGCAGTGCGGCGCTTCAATGCGGCGCGTGACCGGCTCGACAGCACTATCTATAGAATGATCGCTGAGCGACGCGGGTCAGAAGTTGACCGTGGCGACCTGCTGTCGATGCTGCTAATGGCCACTGACGCCGAGGGTGATGGCGGTGGCATGGATGACACTCAGCTTCGCGACGAAGCGCTCACGATTTTTCTCGCGGGGCATGAGACAACCGCAAATGCGTTGACGTGGACCTGGTACCTGCTTTCGCAGCATCCAGAGGTAGAGGCTCGAATGCATGCCGAGATCGACTCCGCCCTCCAGGGCCGGGCTCCTGCTTACGAGGATCTTGCCGCACTTCCGTACACGCGAATGATTCTCGCGGAATCGATGCGTCTCTATCCCCCTGCATGGGCTGTCGGGCGCCGCGCGCTACAGTCGTTCGATGCGAGCGGTTTCATTATTCCGGCGAAGTCGGTCGTCCTGATGAGCCAGTACATCATGCATCGTGACCCGCGCTACTTCCCCGATCCGGACCAATTTGATCCGGAGAGATGGACGCCCGAGGCGCAGGCCGCGCGGCCGAAATTTTCCTACTTTCCCTTCGGTGCTGGCACCCGCATCTGCATCGGTGAGCAGTTCGCGTGGATGGAGGGAATACTCCTCATCGCCGCTCTTGCCCAGAGATGGCGAATGCGGCTGGAGCCCGACCAGTTAGTCGAGGTCCAGCCGCTTATCACACTTAGGCCGAGGCATGGAATGCGGATGGTGCTGACGCGCCGCTAACTGTGCGACGCGCAGCAGCACCTGTTATTGCATCTTGCTCTGGATCGCCTGTGCTCTGTCGAGGTGAGCCTGAATCGCCGGGGCCGCCTTCTGAATGAGATTCTTCAGTTCGGCGTTCTGGGCAGCGCCCATCGCGGCGGTGGCCGTCTCGAGAACCGCTTTGTGGTAGGTGACTTCGTTGTCGATGTACGCCTTGTCGAAATCTTTTCCCTTTGCCGCACCGCTCAGTAGCGCCATCGTGCGATCGAGTGCGCCCTTGCTGTCGTCAGCGGCTGGCGCTTCCGGGGTGACGCCGAGCTTCTTCGCGAGATCCTGTCCCTGCTGTCTGAGCGAGTGATGGTCGCGCATCATCATCTGGGCGAACTCGCGCACGTCGGCGCTCGTCCCCTTCCTGGCCGCAACAGCTCCGGCCGTACTGTCGAGCATGTTGGCGTTATCGAGAATGAAGACGATGTTCGCGTCGCTCAGGCCCGGCGCTGGAGCGGGGGCCATGGCTCCCATTCCGGTGTCAGCCATGCTGCCAGTTGCCATTCCGGTATCGATGATTGCTGCGTCCTTCTTCGAGCATGCGCCCAGCGCGAGCATGGCGCCCAGCGCGAGTGCTGCTTCGCGAGTCGAATGTTTCATAAACATGTTGCCCCCAGGAAGACCTGGATGAGGTTATGGCCCGGCTGCTATAGCTGGGAGTTACAGCTGAGATCAGTGGCAATTTGTACGCCGATCAGGACCCTGCGGATCTGGCACCGGCCACTCGATCCTGGGCATCAGCGACCGGGGTACCCGCCCATTCCGGTGTTACTATCCTTAACGTCAGCTGGCCGGCGCCGTCCAATGCGAACAGGACGACGCTCAATACTTCAGGAGGCACGATGCGCAGGATCGCTTTTGTCACGCTCGCCGCACTATCGCTCGTAGCCTGCTCCAGTGAGTCTACAGCTCCGGATTCCCCGGACCTCGCGTTTGGTGCAGCCCTCACCGGCACCGCACTCACCATCGCCGGCGGATACGAAGCCGACATCTACCAGTCGCGCCTGTTCAACGGCCTGCCCGACAGCCTCAAGCTTTCTGCCGACCAGGAAGCCAGGATCAGAGCCCTCGTCGTCGCCTTCGAAGCAGCAACAAAGGCAGATCGCGACGCCCTGAACGCGCTTCTCCGCCAAGCTGGAAATGGCGGACGACCATCCCGTGAAGCAATGCGGGAAGCTCTCACCAAGGGAGCTCCCATCATTGCCCGCCTCCAGGCCGCCGGAAACAAGCTCAAGGCTGACATCGACGCTATCCTCACCGCCGAACAGCGCGCGTGGATTGCGGCAAACGCTCCAAAGAGATGCCGCCCCGACCAGTTCCCCGCTCTCAGCGACGCTCAGAAGGCGCAGATCAGAGCCCTCGAGAAGACTTTCCAGGACACGAACAAGGCCGATCTGGACGCCGTAAGGGCCGCATTCGAGGAAGCCAAAGGAAAGTCGAGAGAAGACGCTGCAAAAATCCTCGAGCGAGTCGCAGCGAATCGCGCCCGACTCGAGTCGGCGAGAAAGCAGCTCCGCGAAGCCATCTCCGGAGTTCTCACTCCCGAGCAGAAGGCCTCGGGGTGTCTCCCGCTGGGCTGATCAGTACCAGACGCATCGTGAACGAAGAGGCGGCCTCCAACGGCCGCCTCTTTCGCGTTCTGGCACCTGCAGACGCTGCATCGTATGTTGCGCCCACCTCAATAACTGACGACGATGCGAATAAAATTCTCCGCCTGCGCCCGGATTGCTCGCGTAATCCCACACGCCTTTCTCCTCACGACAGCCCTCGGCTGCACACGCATTACGTCGGCGCAGGCGACCCCTGCCGCCGCGCGTCCGGCACCGGTGCGTGCAGACACAGCCGCGCTTCGCCAGAAACTCGATTCGATCGCCGGCGCCCACCATGGAATCGTGGGCTACAGCGTGATCGACCTGGACAACAACGTGAGGATGAGCCGGCGCGGAGACGAGACGTTCTCAACGGCGAGCCTAATCAAGGTTCCGATTCTCGTAACCGTCTATGATCTGGTGGCCAGAGGCCAGCTCTCATTGACCGATCCCATCACGGTTCTCAAGATCGATCAGGTACCCGGCTCGGGGGTCGTTCAGTACCTGCACAACGGAGCCATCCTCACCGTGCAGGACGCTGCATGGCTCATGACCACCATAAGCGACAACACGGCCACCAATCTCCTGCTCGACCGCATCATCATTCGCACCGTCTGGAACAAGATGGATTCGCTGGGACTTCACAACACGAAGGTCCATTCCAAATCGTTCAAGCGCAGTTCAAGTGTAGCGATGGATAGCTCCGTGAAATACGGACTCGGCGTCACCACACCGAACGAGATGGCGCGGTTGTTCGAGCTTCTCGCGCGGGGCAGGGCAGTGAACGCCTCATCCGATTCAGCGATGCTCGACATCCTCGAGCACAACGAAGACGATGGCAAGCTGCAGCGCTTCGTCTACGGAGCACGTGCCGCACGCAAAACTGGCGACACTGACAAGGTCCGGACGGATTGCTCGCTCTTCTATCTTCGGAATCGCATCGTCGCCTGCGTTCTTACGAAGGAGAACGTGGACATGCGCTACGCCATCGACGCCGAGGCGCATCTCACAATTGGTCGGATGGGTGAAGCGATCGTCAACGCGTGGGGAGGGATTCCGAAAACGCCGTAGTGGCTGGCGAGAATCGCATCACGCTCACGGCAACAGCGCCGAGGGCCCGCTCTCTTCACCTCGCAGACGGAGCTTGATCCCCCACGGATCGCTCGCCTCGGCGAAATCGCCCGCAGCTTTTGCTTCGAAGCCGGCAGATTCGATGCTTCGCACCGCAGCATCGACGCTGGCCTGATCGGGTAGAACCAGCTCCCAGTCGATGAGGCGAGCGTCGTCGTCCGCCGCCGGCGGCGAGCCCGCCGCCCAGGTGTTCACTCCAACGTGATGGTGGTACCCACCGGCAGACATGAAAAGAGCCCCCGGATAATTCCAGACCATCTTGTCGAGGCCAAGGCCAGCGTGATAGAACGCAGCCGCCCCTTCGATGTCGCCGACATGAAAATGTACGTGGCCAACTCTCGTTCCCTCCGGGCTTCCATCCCATTTCTCGCCGGCGGCAGCATCGACGACAGACTGCACGTCCAGAGGTTTCGTCGCCATCGCTATCTGTCCTTCAGTCGCAACCCACGCGCTTCGCGGACGGTCAGCATACACCTCGATGCCAAGGCCATCCGGATCGGTGAGATACACAGCTTCGCTCACCAGATGATCGGACATCCCCGCGTATGTGCCAATTTCAGAAAGATGCGAGATGAATCGTCCCAGTGACGCGCGATCGGGCAGAAGAACCGCAAAGTGATAGAGCCCAAGTAGACCTCTCCGAGGAACAGGATTGGCTCCCGCTCTTTCGTTGAGTTCGAGAATCACGTCGCCGCCTCCCCTCGGTGCAAGCGCCGCGAATCCCGTGGACTCGTCGCGAACTTCGAGTCCCAGCACTTTCTCGTAAAACGCTATCGATCTGCGGATGTCGCTAACCTGAAGCCTTACCCGTCCAATTCGTGT
>JBKJRW010000112.1:0-2644 GCA_046593165.1 Gemmatimonadaceae bacterium | reverse complement strand
CCGGCAACGGTCGATCGATCACTTCATCAGCACGTTGTAATACCTGTCAACGTACGCTTTCACCGAAAGCTTCTTCGCCGTCGATGCCGACGTCATCGTCCTGACCTTTCCAAACACAGCCCTCTCAGGCCAAGGACGATCATACCTCCCAAGAACCCAGAATATACCGCTGTAGGAATTTGGATCGCGACCGTCAATCGCCCATTTGTTGTTCAGCTCGATCATCACCTCGAGCGCCTCACGCGGGTGATTCGTCCACTCGATGATTCGCTTTCCCCACAACATCCGCAGGTAGTTGTGAATGATTCCTTCACTCCGCAACTGACCCTGCGCCGCATTCCATATCGGATCCGATGTCTCACCATTCTCAAACTGCTCGAGCGAATAAACCACCGGCCTTCTATCAGCCGAGTGAACCTCAAGCGTCTCCAGCGCCCACTGGGGCAGCGACTCATACTTGTCATGCCCTGCCAAATGCGCCGAACCGTTGAACGAAAGCTCACGCCACGTAACCAGCTCATCGAGAAACGATTCCGCCGCCTTGCTCATCCCCCACCACCCTTCACGCTTTCCATTCGGCTTTGGCGCCAACCGCAACGGCGTCCAACTCTCTGATTCCGCCAACTCGGCGAAGATCTGATGCGCAGATATGAATCCCCAATGCAGATACGGTGACAATCCACTCGTTGCGGGATTGTCGAGATTGTTCCGGTCGTCGATGTATCTCGGAAGCCGCGTCTCGAGAAACCGGCTAAGTGTCTTGTCAGCAGCGCGCGAACCTCCGCGTCTCTCCACAACTGCAACCGAGTGATCGATTGCCAGCCGCGAAACGAGCTGATCGCCAGTTCCGTTCACAGCGCCCGACGAGACTGGCCACCGCTTGCCGGTATCGGCGATGATCTTCTGCATAGCCTCCGAAGGCGCAGGCAGTTTTCGCGCGGCCGCGAGTGGCTTCTCCATCGGAAAGTCGCCGAGCATTTCAGGGAGCCGCTGCTGAATGAGTCGGCGAAACTGGTGTGCGTAGGTATAGGCGGTACTCACTGTCCGAATTGGCAACAAGCCGTTTCCGTCCACCGCCTCGAGCCGGACTCCAAGTGAATCGAGCACACGGCCCGCGGCCGACATCATTCTCGGAAGAAAAAACTCCGGATAATCGTCGGTGATGACAAGGCACGCGCTCTTCGCCAGCGCCTGTAGTAATCCCTTCCCCTCACCATGATCCGGCTCGACAAATGGATAGTACGAGACTCCTGCCTTCGCGTAGTCGGCGGCATTGTCCGCCATTCCGTCAATGCAGAATCGGTGCATCCTGTCCGACGCCCACTGGTATCCAATGCGCAGCGGCTCGAAAACCAGCAACGGCTTCGACAATGCCACAGCATGCTCCACCGCTCTCTCGAGCGCGAAGTTGTACCGGGTTCTCCGGGCCATGATCTGCCAATAGAGAACGTACTCGCCATCATTGCGAACCGGTCTGCCGTTGAGCGCGACTACACGCGACTCGGTCATTAGCCCCGCACGCACGTCGCTACCGACCTCACTCGCCTTCTTGAGGCATTATCACCCACAGAATGATGTAGACGAGTATCCCGGGGAACGCGACTGACAGCGTCGAGAGAATCACGTACAACACGCGAGTGAGCGTGACGTCGAAGCCGAAATACTGCGCCACTCCCGCGATCACTCCGGCAACCATCTTGTTGGATCGGGACCGCCGAAGGCTCCTGCCTGGTTCAGCCATTCTTTCTCCGTTGAGGAACTGCCCTCTCACTACGAGCTTTCACATGGAATGTTGCGCCACTACAAACATCACGGCGCATTGTCGAAGAACTTTATCGTCGCTTCCTTTTCCTGTGCCCATCGCAAAGCCCACGCATCCTGAAAAAGTAGCAGCGGATTGCCCTTTGCATCGTACAACAAGGTGGTCCCCTGTGTTCTCGCCACTCGCTCGATGTCCTCCTCCGGCCCGATCACCCACCGCGGATAGCGCCCGGCAAACGTCTCGAGCCTGCACGGAACTCCGTATTCGTTCTCGAGCCGGAAGACCATCACGTCGAATTGCAGTAACCCGATCGCACCGACGATTGGAGTCGGGCTCGTCGTATCGGTTCCCGACGTGAAGAATACCTGCGCAGCCCCTTCTTCGGTAAGCTGGCGAAGCCCGGTGTCCAGCTGCTTGCGGCGCATGGGATCCTTGATGATCACGCGCGCAAAATGCTCCGGCGCAAATCGCGGAATACCCTGAAACTCGAGGTCGCCGTTGCCCGACAACGTATCGCCGATGCGGAGGTTACCGCGATCCATCACCCCGACCACATCACCAGGCCACGCCTCTTCGATCGCCGTCCGCTCACGCGCCATGAACTGCTGCGGAGCCGAAAGCCGCATCGGCTTTCCAGTTCGCACATGCTTCACCTGCATCCCCGCCGCAAACCGCCCCGAACACACTCGCACGAACGCAACCCGATCGCGGTGCTTGGGGTCCATATTCGCCTGAATCTTGAAAACGAATCCCGTGAAGTCAGGATCGGTCGGATGAATGGTTCCGATACTGGATTCACGGGGAAGCGGCGAAGGAGCCAGTTCCAGAAATTCCCTCAGAAACGGCTCGAGCCCGAAGTTCGTAAGCGCGCTCCCGAAGAAC
>JBKJRW010000088.1:0-23714 GCA_046593165.1 Gemmatimonadaceae bacterium | reverse complement strand
GCGCGACGAAGTTGCTCCCGTCGCCGCGCGGTTCGACGCATCGCAGGAATTTCCGTGGGCCAACATCCAGAAGATGGGCGAGCTCGGACTGCTCGGCATCCCGTGGCCCGAAGAGTTAGGGGGCGCCGGACTGGATACGCTGAGCTTCATGATAGCGATCCACGAGATGGCCAAGGTCGATGCGTCGCACGGTATTACGATATCGGCGCACACCACCCTGGGAACTTCGCCAATCGTGAATTTTGGTACCCAGTTGCAGAAGGAAAAATTCGTCCCCCTGCTCGCATCAGGCCGCGTGCTCGGTGGCTTTGGACTGACCGAACCGACCGCGGGGAGCGACGCTGCGGGGACCCGCACGACTGCCGTGAAAAAAAACGGTCACTATCTCGTCAACGGGTCCAAGGTGTTCATAACCCACGGAGGGGTCGGCGAGATTTTCATCGTGACAGCGGTCACCGATCCATCGTTGGGCACCAAGGGTATCTCCTCGTTCATCATGACGAAGGAGGCCGACCTCACCCACCGCGGTGACGCGTCGATAGGCCATGATGCTTCCCTCGCGAACATGCGCGGATTCAGGGCAGGGAAGAAGGAAGACAAGCTCGGCTGGCGTGCGTCCGATACCCGCGAGCTGATTTTCGAGGACGTCGAAGTGCCCGAGGAGAATCGGCTCGGGGACGAGGGCATGGGGTTTATCAACTTCATGCAGACGCTCGATGCCGGGCGAATTGGCATTGCGGCGCTGTCCCTTGGAATTGCCGAAGGGGCGTTCGATCAGTCACTCAAGTACGCCTCGGAGCGAAAGCAGTTCGGACGCGCGATCGCCAATTTTCAGGGAATTCAGTTTCAGTTGTCGGACATGGCAACCGAAATCGAGGCGGGCAGGCACCTCATGTACCACGCCGCATGGCTTGCGCAGAATCGGAAGCCTTTCGGCAAGGAAGCGGCGATTGCAAAGCTTTTTTGTTCGGAGCTCGCGATGCGCGCGACGATAAAGGCAATTCAGATTCACGGTGGCTACGGGTACACCAAGGACTATCCGGTCGAGCGCATGATGCGCGACGCAAAGATCTGTGAGATTGGCGAGGGCACTTCCGAAATTCAACGGATCGTCATCGCGCGGCACCTCCTCAGGGGCATACTCGATTGACTTACTCGGACGTCGCAAAAAAACTCCGGCTGCCGCTGGGATTTGTCTTCGGGATCGCGTACCTCATCTGGGCGAGACCTGCGCTTCTCACGTTGATCGTCGGAGCTGCGATCGCCCTTGTGGGTGTCCTCATTCGCGCGTGGGCGTCCGGGCATATCGTCAAGAACAAGGTGCTGGCCGTAACAGGGCCGTACGCCCATACCCGCAATCCGCTGTATTTTGGCAGCTTCCTGATCGGAGCGGGGTTCGCGATCGCCGCTCACTGGGGGCTACTTCTGGTGGTGATCGGGTTCTGGCTTCTGGTGTACGCCCCGACGATGGAGCGTGAGCGCCTGAACATCCGGGAGCGGTTTCCAGAAGCGTACGACCGCTATTCGGAGAACGTGCCGGCGTTCGTGCCAAGGGTCATTCCATGGAAGGACGACGACGCCGAGCCGGGCGGATTCAGCGCTGCGTTGTACATGAGGCACGGTGAATGGAAGGCTGGTCTCACATACCTGCTCGTGGTTGGGTGGCTCGCGTTTCGGCTCATACGCGGCGTGTAAGTCGTTGTCGCTGTTGCAAAAAGGTCAGTCAAGCCTGTACATTTTGCGAAACAATTATTGCCTTGGCCGGCATGTGGGCTGACGCGCGACTCGCGTGGTCCGTGAGCATGACTGGCAGGCGCTCTTCACTCGGTTTTTCGTACATTCAGGCGTCGCGTCACAGCGCGCCCATACTAAGGGAACATCCGCCAGCCATTGAGTGACGCCGAGTCGCCGTCACGATTGCCTGGCGGGTAACGATGAAAAGAGAACTCCTCATCAACGCCGGCACGCGTGAGACGCGTGTGGCGATTCTGGAGGACGGCAAGCTCGTTGAGCTTCTCGTCGACCGTCCAGACAACCGACGCATGGTCGGCGACATCTACCTTGGCAGGGTCGAAGCAGTCCTTCCGGGGATTCAGGCCGCCTTCGTAGACATTGGCACAGAGAAAAGTGCCTTCCTCCACGCCTCCGACCTTGTCAGGGAATCGGCCGAAGACGCCGAGGACGCCGAGGACGACGATGAGGACGAGGATGACGATTCGCCCGACGTGGTAGACTCGGGCGTCCGAGCCAACGGCTCCAGCCAGAGCGGCGGCGGTGGCGGTGGCGGTGGTCGGCGTGGTCGAAAGGCTGCGCCGCCGATTCAGGATGCACTGAAGCGCGGTCAGGAGATCATGGTTCAGGTGTCCAAGGAGCCGATCTCGACCAAGGGGCCGAGAGTGACTGCGCAGATCTCCCTCGCGGGCCGGTTTCTTGTCTACATACCTGACTCATCGAGGGTCGGAGTCAGCCGCAAGATCTCCGGAGGCGCAGAGCGTTCGAGGCTCAAGGAGCAGGTTGCTGCGATTCTTCCAGATAAATCCGGCGGGGTAATCGTCCGGACGGTGAGCGAGGACGTCACACCCGAGGCCCTCAAGCGCGACCTCGACACGCTTATCGCGCAATGGAAGAAGATCAAGCGCAAGGGTCAGTTCACTCGCGCCCCGGCGCTGCTCCACCGCGAAACGGGGCTCACTCGCGGACTGGTGCGCGACCTTTTCAGCGCCAAGATCGACAGTCTTACGATCGACTCCAAGCCCGTCTTCGCCGAGGTGAATGAATACCTCAAGACTGTCGCTCCCGACCTGATTCCGCGCGTGAAGCTCTATGAAGAGCGTATTCCGCTGTTCGACACGGCTGGAGTCGAAGCGGAGATCCGTGATGCGTTCAAACGCCGCTGCGACCTTCCGTCCGGCGGTTATATCATCATCGAGCCGACCGAAGCCCTTGTGTCGATCGACGTAAACTCGGGGCGGTACACGGGCAAGAAGGACCCTGAAAAGACGGTTCTCAAGACCAACATGGAAGCTGCGTCCGAGATCGCGCGGCAGCTCCGGCTCAGGGACGTGGGCGGAATCATTGTTTGCGATTTCATCGACATGGAGACGAAGTCGTCGCGCGACAAGGTTCTTCAGGAGATCCGTAACCACCTGAGTCGCGATCGCGCGCGCACCAAGGCATTTGCGGTTAGCGACCTCGGCTTGATCGAGATGACCCGCCAGCGGGTGAGGCAAAGCCATTATCAGAGCATGACCGAGCCCTGCCCGACCTGCGAAGGCACCGGTCGGGTATTCACCCCGGAGACGATCGTTCGCCGGATGGAGCGCTCGGTCCGCCGCATGGTAGTAGAGGGGCGTCGCGACAACCTGCTCGTGAAGCTCCACCCGGACGTTGCGATGTATGTGCTCGAGCAGGAGAGGGAGCTTGTCCAGCGATTGCAGAAGGTGGCCGCCTTCTCTCTCGAACTAAGGGACGATCCCCTCCTCAAGCCGGATGAATTCAAGCTGGTGGTTAAGGGTCAGGGCAGGGACGTGACCCAGCAGTACGCGGTTGCCTGATCCAGTTCGTCGCGGGACGTTGGCAGGTCAACAACTGCCATCAGGTCAACAACTGCCATCAGGGAGGAGGGGGAGACCCGGGGAGATAGGGAGACATTTTTGCGAAGGCGCCGCTGTATCAATTCGCTTTTTTTACACGGGCGACGACGCGAAAAAGAATCCTGTTGCCACAAGTGCCCTCAGTTCTTTGTAATTCCCGGGAGGTGCCGTTCAGGGTTTCCCTTAAAATGAAGGCTCCCCATACTCCCATTGCTCCCGCCGTCCTCCAAAGATGGCCGTTGCAGTTGCACCCGGGTTGGTGCGGCGTTAAACCTGAAATGTCAGTCCTGAAAATGTTGGTCCTGTAAATTGACAGCAGCCTCTCAACTATTTAAGTTGAGAGGCTGTAACACATTCTCACACTTGCAGTTGACCAATGGCATACGCAATCATCCGCACCGGTGGCAAGCAGTATCGCGCCGAGTCTGGAAAGACAATCAGAATTCCAAGCTTGCCGGGTGAAGCCGGCTCCAAGGTCACGTTCAGCGACGTGATTCTCGGTTCGGACGGCGACAAGACCTTCGTCGGCGTTCCCGTGCTCAAGGGCGCCTCTGTCGCCGGCGAGATCGTCAAGCACGGGCGCGACAAGAAGATCGTCGTCTTCAAGATGAAGCGCCGCAAGAACTACGCAAAGAAGCAGGGTCATCGCCAAGGCTTCACCGAAGTCCGCATTGGCGACATAACGCTCGGATAAAGAGGCATTTCAGATGGCACATAAAAAGGGCGTTGGCTCGTCGAGAAACGGCCGCGACAGCAACCCGCAGTACCGGGGCGTAAAAAAGTTCGGCGGTGAGAAGGTCATTGCCGGCAACATCATCGTCCGCCAGTGTGGCACCAAGTGGCACCCCGGCCGCAACGTTGGCCTTGGCACCGATTTCACCATCTACGCCTTGATCGACGGCGTGGTGAAGTTCGAGCACAAGAATCGCACCCGATACAAGATCAGCGTGTACCCTGCGGTGCAGGAAGCGGGCAACGCGGCGTAGCCGTGGAGTTGTTCGCTGGTCAAACTGGGCCCTCGTAAAGCGGGGGCCTTTTTGCTGTGTGTTCTCCCATGCGAAACTGACGGCTATGCTTTTGCGTACTATCGAGAAGCAGCAGAGTCACTCCAACACGAGACGACAATGGCGTTCATCGACAAGCTGAAGGAAGAACTGGATCGAGCAGGCCGCGTGGCTCAGGGTGCCATCGACGAAGGGAAGACCCGCATCGAAGGATTTCGCACGCGCCAACTCGCGGACAAAGCTGCCGAGGCACTCGGCTACGCGGTATTTCGCGCGCGCCAGGCGGGTGGAGACATTGAGGCGGATACTTTCACCCGACTAGCCGCTACACTCGCGACGCACGATGCCGAAGCAGCAAAATACGAAGCCGAAATCGAAGCGAAGCGCACCCACCGCGCCGACGCATCGACTTCATCAGGATCGGCTTCCACAGGGTCGGCCTCAACCGCTGGTGCAACCGGCGCGGCGACTCCACCCAGCTCATCTCAAACACCGGATGGTCCAGCCGGCCCGGGACCTCAGGACGTGTCGGGCTGAGTTGCGCTACCGTTGACTGCGCTGCACTCGAATAGCAACGCATAACATTCTGTCACAATGCGAGAAAGGCCCGGCCAGCACGGCCGGGCCCTTCTCGCATGAGGGGCGAACGACTACCTGTTTCCCGGGCTCGCCTTGCCGGGAGGGAGAGTCTTGTACCGTTCCGTAAGCAGTTGCTGCCTGTCCGGTTCCAGGTATTCCTTGCCCATCACGAATACGTGCTCCGCGATACTCGAGAACTCGAATGGATCGCCACTCCAGATTACGACGTTGCCGTCACGCCCAGACTGCAGCGAGCCGATCCTGTCAGCGACTCCAAACACTTCGGCCGGCGTGAGCGTGACAGCGCGGAGTGCGTCGTCCCACGTCATACCATATGCGACCGCATTGCCTGCTTCCTGCTTGATGTTGCGAACGTTGAACGTCTCTTCGTCCCCGCCACCGTTGCCGATGAGAATCACCTGAACACCGGCGCGACGCAGAAGCCCCGCATTTTCCTGCATCTGGCCGAGGGTGGTGAAGCCACCAGGTATGTTGTTCATCGCGCCTGTAAGCACGGGCACCTTCGCCGCAGCCAGCCTGCCTGCGACGAGCCACGCTTCGGCTCCGCCCCCGATGATGATCCTGATGCCTGACTCACGCCCGATGCGCATGGCAGCGTCGATATCCGTTGCCTTGTCGGCGACGACGAGCAGCGGCAGCCTGCCTTCGACTACCGGAATCATCGCTTGAAGGTCGAGGCGACTTGCGGAATAGTCGCGGGTCTGGGCTCGCTCGAACGCTGCCCGATTTCTCATGAAGGCACGTGTGTCTTCGATCAGCTCACGTAGTTTTACGAGAAGCTCACCACGTGCGCCCACTCCCGCCCCAGTCGGCGATTCGACCTGAGCCAGCATGGCTATCGGCGTGCGAATGACCATGTCGCTCGGCATGCCGTCCACAAGATTGAGCATGGCTGCCTGACCCGATACCAGTTGGCCACCACCGGGCAGGATTACTACGCTCGTCACGCCTTCATGCCGTGCGGGTGCGATCAACACTGACCTCGTGTTCAAGCCCTCCCAGACCGTGAACGCGGCGGCGATGTTGTCTTTTCCGCGAGCCGCATCGTTACGTGTGTCCGCGACCTGTCCGACTTCCACGAGGCCAAGTCGAGTCGAGGAATTTATGAGGCCCGGCGTTACCCACTTTCCTGTCGCGTCCACGCGACGCGCGTCCGCCGGGATAGCGACGTTCGCGCCGACCGCAATAATTTTTCCGTCCCGAATGAGGACTGTGCCGTTTTCAATCGGAGCACTGCTCACCGGGTATACCCTGGCTCCCGTGATTGCGACGGTTTGCGCAGTGCCCACCGTTGCGCTGCAGGCCAGCGCCGCAATGAGGGAAGCAATTGTTGTCCTGTGCATATATCTCATCGGTTCATTCCTGGAGGTATCGGGACGAAACCAAGCTCGAAATCGGTGCGCCACAGCTGGCGTGGATCGAGCCTGTCGTACAACAATGCGCCATCGATCCACACTTTTTCCGGTCGCGCATAAACGCTGAAGGGATTGCCGGACCAGAGAATGATATCGGCATTTTTTCCGGTTTCGATCGATCCAATTTTATCGTCGAGGCCGATCTGCCACGCGGGATTGATGGTGATCCACTTGATGGCTTGCTCTTCGGAAACGGGAATGCCGGCGGCAATTCCCGCTGCCATCGCCTTGGCTGCTTCCTGATTGAGGCGCTGCGAGCCTGAGGCGTCGTCGGAGTGCACGGCTACTTTGGCGCCGGCGCGATCGACAAGAGCGACATTCGCCTTGATCCCGTCGAGGGCTTCCATCTTGAACGAGCCCCAGTCGGCCCAGAGCGAACCACCGATGTTTTCCTTCGCGAGAATGTCGGCGACTTTGTAAGCCTCGACGCCGTGGTGGAACGCGCGGATCTTGTATCCGAACTCTTTCGAGATGTCGATCATCTGCGCCATTTCGTCGGCGCGGTAACAGTGATTGTGAATCAAAATGTTACCCCGCAGCACCTCAGCAAGCGTCTCCTGACCGAGGTCACGCGCTGGCGCGTCGCCCTTGTGGTCCTTGTTCCATTTGTCCCAGCGGCGGCGATACGTCTCCGCCTGCACCCACGCTGCCCGGTAGCCTGCGACGTTGCCCATTCGCGTCGATGGACCGCGGGTGGCGTAGACCCGCTTCGGATTCTCGCCGCACGCCATCTTGAGACCGTACTTCGCGCCGGGGAATTTCATTCCCTGAACGGTTCGCGACGGCACTACCTTGAGCACCGCACTTCTGCCGCCGATGAGGTTCGCCGACCCCGGGAGCACCTGAATCGTTGTCACGCCTCCCGCAAGATTCCGGGGGAACTGGGGATCCTGCGGCCACACCGAGTGTTCGGCCCATACGTGCGCGGTGACAGGATTGGTAGCTTCGTTGCCATCACTGAGCGCTTGCCCGCCGGGTGCGGCGTAGACGCCGAGGTGCGAGTGGGTATCAATAATTCCAGGTGTGACGTATTTGCCAGCGCCGTCGATGACCGTTGCGCCGGCAGGGATGGCGACGGTAGCCCCGACGGCCACGATCTTTCCCTCAGCAATCGAAACCATTCCGTTTCGTATAGTTGGCCCGGCGGCGGTCATGATAGTGACGTTGCGGACCACGAGTGGCGCTGACGAGATGCGCGTGTAGGTACTTGGGAAAGGATCGGCGTTTGGCACGGACATTCCGCCGAGCCCGGTAGGCGACACCGAATCCTTCGCTGTCGTCGGCGCCTGAGTGGGAGTTGTTTTGGCCGGCGCGCATGCCCAAAGGGCGGCGGCGATGGCGGGTACCAAGTGACTTTTCATCGAGATGATGCTCCTCCGGAGCTCACGTGCATTGAACTGACAGATCGAACGCGGGATAACTTAGCGCGGGCGACTGGGTACTGCAGGCCGGGCCGGGCGCATTCCTTCAGCTCCCTTTCGCTACGATGCGCTGGGAGCGCCACTCCGCCAACTCTAAGACCCTGTCGGAGCAGATGGCGTCCACCCCGACCGCTTCGAGATTCTGCCATTCGGTCTCGAGATTGGGCGTCCACGCGATGACCCTGCCGCCAAACGAGTGTACGTCGTCAACGAGTGACGCGTCGATATACTCCGTGTGCTGCCACAGATCGGTGGCGCCAGCACCGCGCATGGCGGCACAGGTGTCCAGCAGGTACGACACCTGGAGTATTCCCATGCGAACCGCCGGGATCAGCTCGAACATCCTCTTGACGATGCGATGATCGAAGGAGTGTACGGCGTAGGCATCAATATTGTCCGAATGACGGCGAAGACACCGGGCTACGTGATGCTCGATGCCACTGCCCTTTATTTCGACAAAGACACGGGCCCGGCTTCCGATTGCCTCGAGTGTGTCGTCGAGGGTCGGGATCCTTGTCTCGCCAGCGAGTCGCAGTTGCGAGACGTGTTGCGAATCGAGCAAGCGGAGTGGTGTTGGACCATCTTCGGTCTGCACCAATGGATCGTGGTGTACGAACACGACGTCGTCGGCGCTCGCGTGGACGTCGAGCTCGATTCCGCCTGCGCCTGCTTCGATTGCCGCAAGAAACGCGGGTATCGAGTTTTCGGGGAGGGTGTCGTGGAGGCCGCGGTGTGAGATCGCGTCGGGATTGAGGCGCTTCGAGTACATTGGATTGTGGCTTGAGAGCCTCAATGATACGCCTTAACTAAAAGGCCCGCCTGCCGTCTACCATGACGAGTTGAATGACTTCCGAAATCAAGGGCGGTGAAGACTCCGATCGCGAGCTGATCGAGCGATGGATGTCGGGCGATTCGCGAGCCGCCACCCGGCTTGTTGGCCGACACGCCGACGCGCTTGCGCGCTTCGCGGTCAGTTCAGGCGAACGGGAGGAGATCGAGGAGCTTGTCCAGGATACGTTCGTACGGGCCTTTGCATCGATCGATTCGTTTCGCGGTGAGAGTTCTCTCAGAACATGGCTGTTCACGATAGAACGACGCTTGATGCTGGATCGCCGGCGCTCTGAGAAGAGGCAATGGGCGACGGTGCCGGTGGAAGCGGACGATGCGGTTACGGAGTATGACGCGCTCGACTCGTTGCTTGCAGAAGAGGCAGAGTCGAGGGTTCGGCGGGCGGTGGAGCGGCTTTCGCCGACTCAGAGAGAGGTTTTCTCTCTGCGGGTCGAGCAGGGACTTTCGTACAGAGATATTGCGACTGTCGTCGGCACGACCGAAGGTGCCGCCAGAGTTCATTACCACAACGCAATGCGCGCTGTGAAGGAGTTTGTCAGTGAATGATTGCATGAATACCGAGGTGCGCGACGCGCTGCCCGACCTGGCCCACGGCCGGCTCGGCAAGCTCGACGTGGCAACGATGTCTGCACATGTCGAAACGTGCGGTGATTGCCGGGCGGAGCTTGCGCTGATGCAGCAGGTGCGGGATTCCGCGCCGTTCGCGCCACGCATGAACCCCGAGAGCATTGCGGCTGCCATTCCGCCGTATGCAGGCGCCGCGACTATGGCGCGCACGGCAGCATCCCGCGACGGCAGAAGCATGTGGCGCCTGTCGTTGATGGCTGCGGCAGCCCTGGCCGTTTTTGCAATCGGAGGCCTCTCGATTACGGGAGGCGAGGATAAATCGCCTGATGCTGGTCCGCAGCGAACCGTTGCTTCGGCCCCGGCAAATACGCTCGCCCCGGACGTCGGGGCCGGGGCTTCGACCGCTGTACCCGCGTCGCCGACGATGACTGCCGCACCTGCCGCATCGCCGCCCGCGCTCATGGTCGGTGAGCGACAGGTCGCATCGCTGTCTCTCGTCGGCGGTACTCAGGATCTTAGCGAAGCAGAACTCGAGGCACTCCTCTCCGGGCTCGATCGCATTGAGACGCTACCGTCTGCCGAGCCACATTCGGTTACCTACTCTGTCGAGAACATCGAGGGCGGCACATGATCGTAACAATATTGCGGCGATCCTTGTTGTTGGTGTCGTTGCTCCTCGGTGCATTGTCGAGCCGCGCTGCGGCGCAGGTGCTTCCGCCAGGGCGGCCCGGTGACGCGCAGCCAAGGCGGCAGATGCTCGAGCAGCGGCTTCGTGAGCGCACAGGGGAGCTCGTGCGTCGCCGCCTTCAACTCAACGACGATCAGATGACGCGGCTGCAAGCGACAAATCGCCAGTTCGAGCAGCAGCGCGGCGCGCTCATGATGAAAGAGCGTGACGTCCGAAGAGAGCTTCGACAGCAGCTCTCATCGGGTGTTGCAGATCAGAATCGCGTCGCCCTGCTCCTGGATCAGGCGATGCAGATCGAGCGCCAGCGTCTCGATTTGACTCAGAATGAGCAGCGCGAAATGGCGAAATTCCTGAATCCAGTACAGCGCGCAAAACTATTCGGACTTCAGAACGAGATGCGGCGGAGGGCCCAGGAGCTTCGGGCGGGGCAGATGGGGCGTCCGGGCCCCGGCGCATCACGAGGTCCGATCAGGCCCCTCCCATAGAGCTTGTCCGGCGGAAGCATCAGGTGTAAATACCGGGTTCTGCCCGGGTGGCGGAATCGGTAGACGCAAGGGACTCAAAATCCCTCATGCTTACGCATATACGAGTTCGAGTCTCGTCCCGGGTACTCCTTAGATCCACCGGCTCCTGAACCCTGCGTTGAAATCCGTTCTTCAGGGCAGCGAGCACGCTTGTCATAATGTGGCGAGCCTGCCAGACATTCGCTGATTCGCCGCCAATCCAGCCTGACGGACCTGAGCGCAAGCCCCGGTACCACGCCGAAACCTTTCGAATGGCCGCAGGACTGAGAAACAAGCCGGCGGCACATCCTCTGCCGAACCGGGTCGACCACGCTTATTGCCGAGTAGGAAGAAACCGGCACCTTGATGATAAGGAACCGGCATTGTGGAGGCTAAACGAGGAAGTTCACCTTCGACAGCTAACTAAATTGGAGGTTGTCAGTGACAATTCGAAAACCCGCAGTCATCTCCCGGTCTGTGATCGGCGCTGCTGCAATTCTGGCTGTCGCGCTTGCATGCTCGGAGGGCGCAGTCGAGAAAACGGTAGTTGCCAGGGTTTCTCCGGCGCCTGACGCGATAGTGAAACACGACCAGTCAACTGCGCCGGGAAGAAACGCCAAGGAAGAATTCCATGCAAAGAATCACATGGATTGGGTGGGCCAAGCACACAACAGAGCACTTAATGAGTTCTTTGTGATCATGAAGAGTGGCCCTGATCGGAAGGACTTGTGCACGCTCATGCTCAAATACATGGCCGATGAATTTCGATTCCAGGACGGGAAGCCGAGCGGCACCGCCGAGGATCGCCAAAACGCTGCAAAGGTTGGCGTGAGTAAGGGTCGCATTTGCGAGTCGCGCCTCGGAAGCACCGAAAAAACGTTCGGCATGTTAGCGAGTGTGACACGTCCAGCCAGTGCACCCGATGAGGTCTCGCCGGAAGCGTCTGCCATCGTGACTCAGATCGAAAGCGCGGCCTTGACTGCGTCCTCTTCGTTGGCGCTCGCCGCGAGTCTGGATAACATTCTCGCTCAAAGCTCGGGATTAATCGTCGACGAAGTCGACGCGGTTTACGCTATAGCTTCAATAGCGATGTCATCGACGGAATACTGGGAGGCCAACCTCGTTCCGCAGACCGATGAGGTACAGGCAACCTACGGAAGCTGTCTTGCCCAGTTCCCTGACGCGACGAGCGCGCTGAATTCCTGCCTGGGCCTTAATCCGCCACAGCTTGTTACCCCGACAAACTGGATAGGCTTTGCTGATCCTTGGTCGGCTACTTTCGCAAGCAGTTCGCTCGCGCAGCAGCAAGTGTGCTATAGGTACCGGGCAGAATCCGTCGCTGCTGATATCGGGGGGGCGGTCCTCGGTTTCCTCGTTGGGCTAGTCACAAAAAAACCCATGATTATGGCCATCGGCGGGGGTGCAATCGGCGCGTCAATATCAACATCATACGCCGGTATGGCGATGTACGTTTACTGCAGAATAAATGGTGGAGCTTCTGATCGGGAAAAGCTGCAAACAACGTGACGAAAACGGAGGAAGGTATGTCGCCAGATAGGAAGTGGTATAAAAAATTTGGCTTAGGGTTTCTGTTCGCTAGCATTCTCTATTGGCCCGTTGTGTGGATTATCTATGACGGACCCATGATCAACATGCTGCCGGGCATGTTCGGAGCGGCGATTGCCATCGGGCTGGTAGTCGCTTGGCCGGACAAGGCCGCTCGACCGTCGGCGTAGTCAGTCACGATCCTGTGGGGCAACATGACGACCTTAGGAGGGGGGCAGGTTTCGGCCTGCCCCCTTCATCTGACGAGCCCTTTCGCGACCTCGACACCCCACGCAAGGCATGCGCGCGGCGCAACGCCTACAATGTGTTCACGTGCCGGTCGCTGCCGGGAGTCCATACATTCCGGCTGAGCATGACTTCGTCGACAGGTACGGTGTGCGTTCAGTGCTGGGATTCGACGGACTCTCAATGACAGTGATTTGTTCGCCGTCATCATCTTATCTCGCGGCGACATTCCCGCCCTAGTCGGACGCGCGATTCAGAAACATTGCGCTCGACATCAAGGCGGCGCTCTACCCCTTTTTCACGCCCAGTGACCGTTCCGCATTAGGGCGAGTAACCCCGGTGGCAGTCGGCAACCCCCTTCGCGTCGACCAAACCCCTCCAATCGCGGTCAACATCGCCTCAGGGTCGGGCGTATACCTTTCAATGATGTCGATTTTTCTGTTTTTTCTGGCGCTCCAAGGGCCGGTGAACCCGGGAGTAGCCGGCGGTGTCGCTCCGAGCGCCGATACGGTCGCGCTTTCGCTTCCGGATGCGCTCAGCCGCGCTCTCAGAATTGGTGACGAGGCGCGTACTGCCGCCGCACAAGTGGACGTGACCGATGCTCAAGTCACAATCGCGCGCGCAGCCGGGCTTCCGCAGCTTCGACTGATTGCAAATCAGTCGCACGTATTCGAGAGTGCTCGCGCTGCCGCTGTCGGCGCGATCTTCAATCAACCAAACACTTACACTGCCAACGCGAGTCTGTCGCAGACGCTGTTTCAGGGCGGCCGGGTAATAGCGGGATCCCGCGCTGCATCGAGTCTCAGGAATGCATCACGGCTCGACCAGACAGAAGTGTTCGCTCAGGTCTCGATCGACGTGCAGCGCGCATACTTACAGGCCTTGTTTGCCGGGACTCTCGCTGACATCCAGGACACTGCATATGCTCTTTCCGGGGAGCGTCTCGCACAAGTGCAGCAGTTCGAGAGAGCTGGACGTGCCTCGCGATACGACGTTCTTCGCGCTGGGGTCGAGCGGGCGAATCTGCAGCCTGCCGTGATCCAGGCGAGAAGTGATGTTGTGCTTGCGCTTGTCGAGCTGAAGCGCCTGATAAATGCGCCGCCGGGGCAGGCGATCAAGCTTACGACACGTCTCGATACTGCAACGGTCTTGCGCTGGGTCGCCGAGCTGAGGGCCGATAATCGTCCCATTGACAGGGCGGCGGTCAAATCTGCCCAGCTGGTGTCGAGTGCCCGTCACAACGCGATATCGGTAGCGCGCGCCGACCTGCTTCCGACAGTAAGCATCAACGGACTGTTCGGAGGCCAGGCTTTTCCACGGAGCGGCTTTCCCACGACGCGCGGCCGATTCGAAACTGTTACCTGCCCTGATGGTTCACCTGCTGAGCGCGTGTGCACCGCCCAGAACGGCGGCTGGTTTCGCGATCGCTCGTTCGGTGTATCGATCGCATGGCCTATCTTTGACGGCTTGAGGGCGAAGGGAGCAATCGACCTTGCCTCCGCACAGGCGCGTCTCGCCGATCTCGAGCTGGCTCGCACTCGCGAGCGAATTGCGAGCGAGGCTGCGGCCTCGCTCGCGGAGCTCGATCGCGCCGAAGCTCTCTTCGCTGCCCGAGGGCAAAACGCGGCCGAGGCGACCGAAGCCTTCAAGCTCGCAAATCTCCGCTATTCGCGCGGCCTGGCGACTCAGCTGGAAGTTGCAGACGCGCAACTCGCACTCACGCTGGCGCGGACTAATGAAGCCAGAGCCGTCTACGACCTTTATCTTGCAGCAGCAGGGTACGCCCGCGCGATCGGACGTCCGCCACACCTCTTCGTCCTTCCAGGGGCGCCCCGAACCGCCCTACCTCCATCAACCAACAGTGCACCGTAATAGATCACTCATCGTCGAAGCGTCCATTTTCTCGTTGCTGGTTGGCGCGGGCTGTTCCAACGCAAAGAGCGAAGCTCCTGCTGGCGCGCGTCCGCCGGCCGACGCAGCCGTGGCGGGTCCTGGAGGTAACTCAGTCGGGCGACCCGCGCAGACGCTTACGCTTGCTCCGGGCGATGTCTCAATCGCTACGGCAATGAGCATCGTCGACGGCGTGGCGATCACGGGTAATCTGCGGCCGATCGAAACCGTCGTCGTCCGCGCGCGGCTCGAGGGCGATTTGCAGGGCATCTACGTGCGCGAAGGCGACTACGTCAGAGCGGGCCAGCTTCTGGCGCGCTTCGAGGCGAGCGAACAGGTGAGCGGACTTCAGAGCGCGGCCGCCGACAAAGCTGCCGCCGAAGGAGATCTCGCTACCGCCGAATGGACTCTGAAGCAGTCGGAAGACCTTTTCAAAGCGGGCGCGATCGCCGAGGGCGAGCTGAGGGTCGCGCGAAATGCCGTCGGAACTGCGCGAGCGCGCCTCGCGGCGGCGAATTCGCGCGTTCGCACGAGCTCGTCGAGCAATCGCGACACACGCGTCCTCGCACCGACGTCGGGTACGGTGGAGAAGCGGTTCGTGGAGAACGGGGAGCACATTGCACGGGGCGCGGAGATGTTCAGCGTAGTACGGAACAACGTTCTCGAGCTCGCGGCCGCGGTACCGGAAAGGCAGGCGAACTCGGTTGCACCGGGACAGGCCGTGGAGTTTCTCGCGAATGGGCGAACGATCGCCGGCCGCGTGGCGCGAGTGAGCCCGACGGTTGATCCGCTTTCCCGTTCCGTGACTGTCTACGTGCAGGTTCCGAACGCGAATGGTGCGCTCAAAGGCGGAACGTTTGCGACGGGCACTGTTCTCGCCCGCACCATTGCCAACGCCATTACCGTCCCAACGTCAGCGGTGAAGCAGACGGGCAATGGCGCCACGATCGTTTATCGCATCGAGAGCGGCAGGCTCGACACCGCGGGAGTCGAGGTTGGCGTAAAGGATGATCACCGCGGCATCGTTCAGGTGGTGTCCGGATTGTCCGCCGGCGACAGCGTGGTTTCCGGGAATGTCGGAAGCCTTGGAAAAGGCATGAAGGTGCAGATCATAACAGTGGGTGGCGACAGAGGGCGCGGCGGGGCCGCGCCCGGCGCGCCTCCTGCACGCCAGCCCTAGCGTCCATGCTCCTCTCAGACGTTTCAATCAAACGGCCGGTCTTCGCCACGATGATGATGGTGGCGCTGGTCGTGCTCGGAGTCGTGTCGTACAACCGGCTCGCCATCGACGAGTATCCGGACATCACGTATCCGATCGTCGTCGCTCAAACCACGTATCCCGGCGCGTCTCCGGAGGTGATGGAGCGCGACGTGTCGCGGCCGATTGAGGAGGCTCTCAACACGGCACAGGGCCTGAAAGAGATTGTGTCGACATCTCTGAATGGAATCTCGATCGTGCGTTTGACGTTCCACCTCGACGTCGACGTGATGTCTGCACAGCAGGACGTGCAGTCGAAGATCGCGCGCATCCGCCGTGCGCTGCCGCCGGAGATCGAGGAACCCGTCGTCCTTCGCTTCGATCCGAATGAACGGCCGATCATGTCGATTGCGATGCAGAGCGGCGAGCGTCCGATTCGCGAGCTGACGAGCCTCGCAGAGCAGGTGGTGACGCCGCGGCTGCAGTCGGTCACGGGAGTCGGGGGAATCAACCTGGCCGGCACCGAGGTTCGGCAGATAAGAGTCGAGCTGAATCCCGAGATGATGCGGGCGTACGGCATTTCCGTTCCGCAGGTTACGAGCGCGCTTCAGCGCGAGAATCAGGAAGTTCCAGCGGGGCGTGTCACACGCGGTCCGACTGAAGAGCTGATCCGCATTACCGGCCGCATCGTCGAGCCTCAGGCCTTCGGCAGAATCGTCGTAGCCGTCCGTCAGGGAGTCCCGGTGAGACTCTCGGACGTGGCCACGATCGTCGATGGCGCGGCAGACAAGCGAACCGCCGCGCTGCTTGGCGAGTCCGGTGCGGCGCAGGACGAGCCCGCCCTCGCACTCGACATTCTGAAGATCTCCGGATCGAATACCGTCGAAGTCGCCGATTCCGTAAAGGCCGCGGCACTTGCGCTCGAGCGACAGCTTCCCGCGGACGTGAAGCTTCGCGTGATCCGCGACGATTCGCAGAAGATCCGTGAAGGACTTGCCGATGTTCAGCTCACGATCCTTCTCGGCGCGGTCCTTACGATCATGATCATCTACCTGTTCCTGAACTCGTGGAGATCGACGATCATCACCGGACTGACGCTTCCGGTCAGCATCATATCCGCATTCTTCATCATGTGGGTGTTCGATTTCACGATCAACACCATGACGCTGCTGGCGCTCTCGCTCGCCATCGGACTTCTCATCGATGACGCGATCGTGGTCCGCGAGAACATTGTAAGGCACGTGCACATGGGCAAAGACCATGTTCGCGCCGCGAAAGAGGGTACGGACGAGATCGGTCTTGCGGTATTCTCGACCAGCCTCGCTGTCATCGCGGTGTTTGTCCCGGTCGCATTCATGGGCGGAATGATCGGTCGCATCTTTTTCCAGTTCGGTGTAACTGTCGCATTCGCCGTCCTCGTGTCGCTGTTTGTGTCGTTTACATTGGATCCCATGCTCTCCAGCATCTGGCCGGATCCGGATGTCGAGGAGGGAACGGACGGCAATCCGAAGCGGATGAACCCGATCCGCCGCGTTGGCCTTGCGTTCGACAAATGGTTCGAGAGAGTCGCCGACAAGTATCCGGCGAGACTCGACTGGGCGCTCCGCCATCGGATAACCGTCCTCGCGGCGGCAGTGGCGTCTGTGGCAGGCGCGGGCCTCATCTACCCGATGCTCGGCTTCACCTGGCTTCCGGACGTGGACACGGGAGAGTTCAACGTGAACCTCAGGACGCCACCGGGATCGAGCCTGAGCTACACTGTCGACAAAGCGCAGGAAGTGAGCAAGTTCCTGCGGTCGCAGCCGGAGGTGGAGTTCACCTATACCACCATTGGCGGCGGATTCCGCGGAACGCCGAACAGCGGACAGATATACGTCAAGCTGCTGCCCAAGCATGATCGCGAGCGCTCGCTATTCGATATTCAGACGCAGCTGCGAGGCGAGCTGCGCAAGCTCCCTGGAGTTCGTCCGTCGATCACCGGGAGCCGGTCCATCTTCGGCGGTTTCGGCCAGCCCATCGTCGTCAACGTTCAAGGTCCGGAAGCAGGCCAGCTCAAGGTCGCGGCCGGCCAGGTGCTGGCGAAAATGCGCGAGACCCCTGGAGTCGCAGAACCAAACTCGAGCGATGAAGGACAGATTCCTCAGCTCGATGTTGATGTGGACCGTCAGCAGGCGTGGGCCGCGGGACTCGGAATAAGCACGATCGCAGCGAACATTCAGCCGCTGTTTGCCGGTTTGCGCGCGACGCGGTGGGAAGACGAGATGGGATACTCGCACGATGTGGTCGTCGTTTATCCCGATTCGCTGCGAGCGAGCGCAGCAGACATTGCGAGCCTCGCTATCCCGACTGGTGGCGTCGATCCGGCTACGGGACAGCCCACGCTTGTCCCGTTGTTGCAGGTCGCGCAATTGAGGACCAGCGTCGCTCCGCAGCAGATCGATCGCCGCAGTCTCGAGAGACAAGTCTCGATCTCCGCGGGTGTTCTCCCTGGTTATTCGATGGGCGAAGTCGCTGCAGCGGTGCGAGCTGGCATCGATTCCGTCGGACTGCCGGTCGGTTATAGAACGCTCTTTACCGGCGACGTGCAGAATCTCGAGGAGACCAAGGGTTATGTTCTCGCCGCGCTCGGACTGGCGGTGATCTTCATCTACCTCATCCTCGCTTCGCTTTTCGGTTCTTTCTTTCAGCCGCTGGCGATCATGCTCGCGCTTCCGCTCAGCTTCATCGGCGTCGCGCTTGCGCTTCTCATAACCAAGGGAAGTATCAACGTGATGACGATGATCGGGATCATCATGCTGATGGGTCTGGTGACGAAGAACGGTATTCTGCTGCTCGACTTTTCCAACCAGGTGAGAGAGAAGGGGACTGAGCGTCATCAGTCGCTGCTGCAGGCGGGACGCATACGACTTCGGCCGATCATCATGACAACTGTAGCAATGATCTTCGGCATGCTTCCGCTTGCGTTCGCAATCGGCGAAGGGGCGGAACAGCGAGCGCCGATGGCGCGCGCAGTGATCGGCGGCTTGATCACGTCGACGCTGCTAACGCTGTTTGTCGTTCCGGTGATGTCCACTATTCTCGAGGACGCCGTGGCCTGGATTCGGACGGGGATGCCGGGCGTTTCCGGAAGGTTTGGCGGCGGAGGAACCAAGGGTGGCGGTGGATCACCGGCTCGCGAAGGACGTGTTGCGAAGGAACCATCGCGCCCGGCAGTTCCCGAGCCGGTTGCGGCGATGCACCTCGGAATGGCCAAGGGCACCGGGAAGGACTGATACTGCAGGCTCAGACCCAGGCGCGTGCGGTGTTCATTTTGATACCATGGCTTGTCTGGCGGCTACACCCGCTCTACTGTATCCTTTGGCTCCGCAACAATAAAGGGAACAGCACCATTGGATGAGCTTCTCGAGAAGCTGAGAACTGCGCTCAGCGACCGGTACGATGTCGAGCGTGAGCTGGGCCAGGGCGGCATGGCAACCGTGTTCCTGGCTCGCGATGTTCGGCACGAGCGCCGCGTCGCCATCAAGGTTTTGCATGAGGACCTTGGCGCCGCACTGGGTGCGGAACGATTCAAGCGCGAGATACAGATCGCGACGAGCCTCACCCATCCACACATCCTCACGCTGTATGATTCCGGCGAGGCTGCGGGTTCGCTGTTTTTTGTAATGCCCTTCATCGAGGGTGAGTCCCTTCGGCATCGCATCGACCGCGAGAAGATGCTGCCGATCGACAAGGCGCTCAAGATTACGCAGGAGATTGCGAGCGCGCTCGACTACGCGCATCGCAAGGGCGTCATTCACCGCGACATCAAGCCCGAGAACATTCTCCTCGAAGACGGACACGCGATTGTTGCCGACTTTGGAATCGCCCGGGCTGTGAGCAGCCTGAATGATGGGGGCGGTTCTCTTACGAAAACGGGCATGTCGCTTGGCACTCCGACATACATGAGTCCGGAGCAGGCGTTTGCGGAGCGCGACATCGACGGCAGAAGTGATCTCTACAGTCTGGCGTGCGTGTTGTACGAAATGCTTGTGGGGCAGCCCCCGTTCACCGGCCCCAACGCGCAGGCCGTGATGGCCAAGCATTCGATGGCCGACGTTCCGTCGATGCAGATCGTGCGCGCGACTATCCCCGATGAGGTCGAGGATGTTGTGCAGCGCGCCCTCGCAAAGTCGCCGTCGGATCGGTTTGCGACAGTGGCTGAGTTCGCCGAGGAACTTCAGGAATGCGTGATCGATTATCACACGACCACGCGACGAGCAGTCACAGATCGTCGCACTGCGGCGCGAACGCCCCCCGGACGGCGTGCGGCTGATGTTGCTGCCGCGCGAATGCCCGCATGGCGTCGGCCTCTGCTGATCGCATCGGCTGCTGCATTGCTGATTGTGGCCGGCGGGCTTTCGTGGTGGACGTGGGGAAGACCTTCGAGTCAGTCCGCCGCTTCGTCGGGGGGATTCGATGCCACTCGCGTTGCTGTGATGTATTTCCAGGACAACAGTCCGACGGGGCAGCTCGGCTATCTCGCCGATGGTCTCACCGAAAGCCTCATCCAGCGACTCTCGGAGGTAAATGCACTGAAAGTGGTTTCCAAGGGCGGCGTGTATCCGTACCGGGGGACTAACGTGACCGCGGATAGCATGGCGCGCGCGCTCTCTGCTGGCACGATTGTCAGGGGCACGGTTGAACCCGATGGTTCCAATTTCAGAGTTCGCGTTCGGCTCATCAACGGCAATACTGGCGAGTCTATGGCCGATGAGTCATTCGATCAGCCGCAAGCCAACCCCATCGCGGCTCAGGACAGTCTGGCAGCAAAAGTCGCCGCGATGCTGCAAAAAAATATCGGCGCCGAAGTCGCGCTGCGCGATGCACGATCTGGAACTGACAACGCCGCTGCCTGGACGCTTTTCCAGCGCGCGCTCAGGGTTCGAAAGGATGCAGACGCACAGGCAGGACGAAACGACATGCCCGCAGCAGAAAAGAGTTTTGCAACCGCTGACTCGCTGCTTGGGGCGACCGCTGCAATGGATCCCTCGTGGGCTGAACCCGCTGTAGCACGAGGTGCTCTCTATCTGGCACGCGCCCGGGCCTCAGCGAGCCCCATCGAAGCAAGGCCCTGGATCGAGAAAGGACTCGAACAGGCGGGCCAGGTGATTTCGAATCAGCCGAGGGATGCATCCGCCCTCGAGACTCGGGGCGTTCTCCGTTACCTCAAGTGGTCCTATTCACTTGCGAACGGGCCGGCTGAACGGACTGCACTGCTGGATGGTGCTGAGCAGGACTTGAAAAAAGCCGTGGAGATCGACCCGACGCGCGCGGGAGCATGGAGCGCGCTGAGCACGGTTTATAGTCAGAAGGACGACAACATAAACGCCAAGAGCGCCGCCACGAGAGCGTACGAGGAAGATGCATTCCTCACCGGAACCGACGGCGTGTTGTGGAAGCTGTACGCGACCTCCTACGACCTCCAGCAGTTTCTGGACGCAGAGAAATACTGCGCCGACGGTGGGCGCCGGTTTCCAGAGAACCCCCGGTTCATACGATGCCGCCTCTGGCTGCTGACGGTAAAGTCCATTCCGGCGAACGTCCAGCAGTCCTGGGCAGATTACGCGAGGCTCCAGCAGGTAACACCCGCGCAATCATGGAAGCTCAATCAACTCGAGGCACGCATGCTGATCGCAGCCGGCCTCGCGAGATCGCCCGGCCTCCGTGACAGCGCACTCAAGGTGCTTTCCGGCGCACGGCCCGATCCCGCTGACGACAAGGAAGGAGAGCTCGCGGGCATCGAAGCCTTTGTACGCACCTTGTTTGGGACCGCGGCCGATACGACCGCTGCGATCAACATTCTCAGCCGGTATGTCTCCGGCAGTCCGCAACACCGCGCCGGCCTTGCCCAGAGCCAGTCGTGGTGGTGGAAAGGATTGAGGGAGGACCAGCGGTTCAAGGATTTGGTGGCGGGAGCTCGCTAGGGAAACAGCTGCTGCCGCTTTTCCGGCAATTCGAGGGCAGTAGCCCACGGGTGTTTGCGAATGTAAGTTTGCTTTGCGCTTGGAAATAGCGTCCATTTACGACTTGCGCGAGTCGTATCGCGAACGGGACGTCAGCGGTGGTTGGCTGTGCCCACTGATCATTCAATGAGGGTTGTCATGAGATTTCGTTTCGTTTATGGTGTCGTAGTCGTCTTTCTCGTGTCGGCATGTACCGAGGCGGCTGATCAGGGACTGACCAATCCCCAGGTCTCGGCGAAAGCACCGAGCTTCTCTGCATTGGTTGCATGCGGCCCCGGAACAGCGGCGACCGTGCGAAGCGAGATCCACAGACTGTTCGGCGGCCAGGATCTCAGTGACGCCATCAACCTGTGGCACGATGTCGAAGTCAAATGCGACAGAAATTTTGCAAACGCGCCGAACGCTATGCTCGAGTACGTAAAGTTCACGATCGGCGTGATGCGTGACGACAGGGTTCAATCTCCATCAACTGGAACTCGTGCCGACTCCCTGGTCGGCCACTGGAACTCGACTTTTGAATATGTTGGGTACACCCCGCCGAATCTCGGGGCCGATGTCTTTGGGCCTGAGGGCGCCGTGGGGGTAGTTCCCGCAAATATCCCGCTGGGAGGACAGCAGGAGATAGCCGCCGCAAACGCAGCGCTGACCATGTACTCGCAGATTGCCGGTGGCGATCCGAGGGGTCACCTGTTCGCTATCGCGCCAATTGCGGGTGGATGCCTTGGCGGTATCAATCTTCTGCAAAGCGGCCCCTGCTTTGAGTTCTCCGCTTTTCCCGCAGTCAGTCCCCGATTCAACCCCGGAGTGAGGGTCGGCGTTTGCCAGCCCTTCGGCGAAAACGATGCGCTTTCAGGACGGAGGCCCGCACTCGGCCACCTTACCGCTGGCTCGGTCGAAATTCCGCCCCAGACTGCATATCCTGCGTTCTGCGCACGCATCGATGACCCGGCTCCATCACTCTCCTGGCGCAGCGGATTTACGGATGTCGGCAAACGTGTGGCCTGGATGACCAGACGCGTTTTGTCTCCACAACCGCTCTACGCGGTCCATGGTGGGCTCGGCGGAGTGGGGGAAATGCTCAGTCCGTTCGGGGCCGTCGATTTGATGGTGTTCGAAGCCAGCCTTGGCGGTGAGACTCTCGGAGGCCTGCCCGGATCGCCCGACGCGGGCAACTGGTCATCGCAGATCACCAAGCCAGGCAAGATATACACACAGCTCGGGCTAGGCAGCTACTCCGACACGATCATCGTACTCAATCAGGGCGGCGGAAACTGCGGAGCGAAATGCGGCGGCATTCTTCTCCAGGCCAACCTCTTCGACGCACGTTCTGCAGGCGCTACGACTGGAGTCTATGAAGTTTCATGGGTTTCCATACAAGACAAGCCCGAGGTGAAGGCAGCTCCGTTTATCCTTCGGGGCACGAACGGAGAAATTGCGAGACTTGAATACCGCACCAGGAGCAGCAATCAAGAGCTTTATTACAACGGCATATACGTTGGACGGTGGGTTCGACAGGTTCCGCAGCGGTTCGTGGTTCGTGTCGATTTAAAAACGAAGAAAACGAGTCTCTGGTTCGGTGCCGTCAATGCGACGCCGTCACCGACAACTCCCGTCATTCCGTTTATTAATGCGGGAGCCAATCTGACTCAGCTTGCGGCCGACTTCCGCGGTACGGATTCGGGCATCATGGGTTGGGCGGAGATCGCTTTACAGCGCCTGCCAGATCGATAGTCGCGCGCCAACAGCAGCACCGGGAGCCGCCGCAAGGCGGCTCCTTTGCGTTTCACGCCTCGCAGCGGGGCTATCCCTCAAGTTGCTGGGGCGGTAACGCAGGCCTAACTTTCAGCGCGAATCACACTCAGCCGCCTCAATAATAGAATGCCCGACTACAAGTTCTCTTCCGTCCCCTCCAGCGGCGAGCGAATCACGTTCACCGATGGCACACTGTCGATTCCGTCAAAGCCTATTATTCCGTTCGTCGAAGGCGACGGAACGGGACCAGACATTTGGCGTGCTTCCGTGCGCGTTTTCGACGCAGCGGTCGAAAAGGCCTACGGCAGCGAACGGAAAATCGAATGGATGGAGGTGTACGCCGGAGAAAAGGCGCACAAGCAATTCAACGACTGGCTTCCGCAGGAAACAATCGATGCGATGCAGGAGTTCCGCGTTTCGATAAAGGGTCCGCTCACAACT